>NZ_JASEWO010000201.1:0-7337 GCF_030024295.1 Pantoea sp. Pa-EAmG | reverse complement strand
TGCTCGGGGATACGATAAAGGATGCACTGGGAGAGAACATCCTCGATCGGGTGGAGACCATCCGCAAGCTCTCTAAGTCATCCCGTGCAGGAAATGACACTCATCGTAAGGAACTGCTCTCCACGCTGCAAAACCTGTCTAACGACGAGCTGCTGCCGGTGGCACGCGCGTTCAGCCAGTTCCTTAACCTCACCAACGTGGCAGAGCAGTATCAAACCATTTCGCGCAGCGGCGACGGTGCTAACCATCCGGAGCTGCTGAAAAAGACCTTCGAGCGCCTGAAGCAGCAGAGCGATCTCAGCGAGCCGGCCATCCGCCAGGCGATTGAGGAGCTGTCGCTGGAGCTGGTGCTCACCGCCCACCCGACCGAGATTACCCGCCGCACGCTGATCCACAAGCTGGGCGAAGTGAACAGCTGTCTGCAACAGCTCGACCACAGCGACATCACCGACTACG
Source organism: Pantoea sp. Pa-EAmG (assembly GCF_030024295.1). Taxonomy (NCBI): domain Bacteria; kingdom Pseudomonadati; phylum Pseudomonadota; class Gammaproteobacteria; order Enterobacterales; family Erwiniaceae; genus Pantoea; species Pantoea sp. Pa-EAmG. The sequence continues at coordinate 6,881 of NZ_JASEWO010000201.1, read as the reverse complement.
AACGCAACCAGGTCATGCGCCGTCTGCGTCAGCTGGTGGCGCAGGCGTGGCACACCGATGAAATCCGTAAATATCGCCCGACGCCGGTAGATGAAGCCAAATGGGGCTTCGCGGTGGTGGAGAACAGCCTGTGGGAAGGCGTACCGGCGTTTCTGCGCGAGCTGAACCAGCAGGTGGAAGAGAGCTTCGGCATCCAGCTGCCGGTGGATTTTGTGCCCATCAAATTTACCTCGTGGATGGGCGGCGACCGTGACGGTAACCCGAACGTCACCGCACCGATTACCCGCCACGTGATGCAGCTAAGCCGCTGGAAAGCCGCCGACCTGTTCCTGCGCGACATCGGCGTGCTGGTGTCCGAGCTGTCAATGTCCGAGTGCAGCGACGAAGTGCGCGAACTGTGTGGCGATGCGGAGGCGCTGGAGCCGTATCGTGTAATTCTGAAACGTATCCGCAGCCAGCTGATGAGCACCCAGAGCTATCTGGAGCGCCGCCTGAAGGGCGAGCGCCTGCCGCGTCCGGCCGATCTGCTGGTTTCTAACGATCAGCTGTGGCAGCCGCTGTTTGCTATTTACCAGTCGCTGCAGCAGTGCGGCATGGGCATCATCGCCAACGGCCAGCTGCTGGATACGCTGCGCCGCGTGAAGTGCTTCGGCGTGCCGCTGGTGCGTATCGATATCCGTCAGGAGAGCACCCGCCACACCGAAGCGATTGCCGAAGTGACGCGCTATCTCGGACTGGGCGACTACGAAAGCTGGTCAGAAGCCGACAAGCAGGCGTTCCTGATCCGTGAACTGAATTCCAAGCGGCCGCTGCTGCCGCGGCAGTGGGAGCCCAGCGACAACACGCGTGAAGTGCTGGATACCTGCAAAGTGGCGGCAGAAGCGCCGCAGGGTTCGATTGCCGCCTATGTGATTTCGATGGCCAAAACGCCGTCTGACGTGCTGGCGGTGCATCTGCTGCTGAAAGAGGCCGGCATCCCTTACGCAATGCCGGTGGCGCCGCTGTTTGAAACCCTCGACGACCTCAACAACGCCAATGACGTGATGAGCCAGCTGCTGAATATCGACTGGTATCGCGGCTTCATCAACGGCAAACAGATGGTGATGATTGGCTATTCCGACTCGGCAAAAGATGCCGGCGTGATGGCAGCCAGCTGGGCGCAGTATCAGGCCCAGGATGCGCTGATAAAAACCTGCGACAAAGCCGGCATTACCCTGACGCTGTTCCACGGACGCGGCGGTTCGATTGGCCGCGGTGGCGCACCGGCGCATGCAGCCCTGCTGTCACAGCCGCCGGGCAGCCTGAAAGGCGGCCTGCGCGTGACCGAACAGGGCGAAATGATCCGCTTCAAATATGGCCTGCCGGAAGTCACCATCGCCAGCCTGTCGCTTTACACCGGGGCGATTCTGGAAGCCAACCTGCTGCCACCGCCAGAACCAAAACGCGAATGGCAGGAGATCATGAACGGCCTGTCAGCCTATTCGTGCGCCATGTACCGTGGCTATGTGCGTGAAAATCCGGACTTCGTACCCTACTTCCGCTCGGCGACGCCAGAGCAGGAGCTGGGTAAATTGCCGCTCGGATCGCGTCCGGCGAAACGGCGTCCGACCGGCGGCGTAGAGTCGCTGCGCGCCATTCCGTGGATCTTCGCCTGGACGCAGAACCGCCTGATGCTGCCCGCGTGGCTGGGTGCCGGCGCGGCGCTGCAGAAAGCGATGGACGAAGGCCATCAGGATCAGCTGGAAACCATGTGCAGCGAATGGCCGTTCTTCGCCACGCGCCTCGGCATGCTGGAGATGGTGTTCTCGAAGGCTGACCTGTGGCTGGCGGAGTATTACGATCAGCGTCTGGTGGATAAATCGCTGTGGCCGCTCGGCAAACAGCTGCGCGATCAGCTCGATGCCGACATCAAAGCGGTGCTGACCATCGCGAACGATGCGCATCTGATGGCGGACCAGCCGTGGATCGCCGAATCCATCGCGCTGCGTAACGTCTACACCGATCCGCTCAACGTGCTGCAGGCGGAACTGCTGCAGCGTGCGCGTGCGCAGGAAGAGCGCGGCGATGAACCTGATGCGCGCGTAGAACAGGCGCTGATGGTCACTATCGCTGGCGTTGCGGCCGGCATGCGTAACACCGGCTAACGGCTGGCGGCGCATCACGCATCACAGCAAGAAGGGGGCCCTGAGGCCCCCTTCTCTTTTATCCTTTCACGCTTATGCCGCCAGCGTCGGGCGAACACCCAGCGTGTGGCAGATGGCGTAGCTCATCTCGGCGCGGTTCAGCGTGTAGAAATGAAAGTCCTTCACCCCTTCGCGCGACAGGATTTTCACCATGTCCATGGCGATGTTGGCACCGACCATTTTGCGCGTTTCCGCATCATCATCCAGCCCGTCAAACATGGCGTTCATCCAGCCCGGTACGCGCACGTTGGTCATGGTGGCGAAACGCTGCAGCTGTTTAAAGTTGGAGACCGGCAGAATGCCCGGCACGATCTCCACGTCGATACCGGTGGCCACGCAGCGATCGCGAAAGCGCAGATAGCTCTCCACGTCGAAGAAAAACTGGGTAATCGCGCGACTGGCACCGGCATCAATTTTTCGCTTCAGGTTGATCAGATCTGCCTGCGCACTCTTCGCTTCCGGATGCACTTCGGGATAGGCCGCTACCGAGATATCAAAATCACCGACCTCTTTCAGCAGCGACACCAGATCGCTGCCGTACATGTCTGGTTTGCCGCCGCCCGGTGGTAAATCGCCGCGCAGCGCCACGATATGGCGAATGCCGTTATTCCAGTAGTCTCGCGCAATGGCGCGCAGTTCATCGCGCGTCGCATCAATACAGGTGAGATGCGGTGCCGCTTCCAGTCCGGTGCGCTCTTTAATGCCTTTGATGATGCTGTGAGTGCGGTCGCGCTCGCCGGAGTTGGCTCCGTAAGTTACCGAGACGAATTTGGGTTTCAGGCTGCTCAGGCGGTCGATGGAGTTCCACAGGGTTGCTTCCATTTCGCTGGTGCGGGGCGGGAAAAACTCAAAAGAGACATTAATTTGCCCGTTCAGCTCAGCCAGGCTCTGGTTCAGCGCTTCGCGCTGATTGGCATGAAAGAAACTCATCCTGTTACCTCATCATCACATATCGATTAATTTGCGAACCGCGAACATCCATACGTTTAGACGTCCAGATGCACAAAATGAACGATCTTCAGCTTAGCGTCAACATAAAATTGCTTGCCGGGCGTGACAAATATTCAACCAAAGTGAAAGGGATTCACCTGACGGGGGAAGCAGAGGAAAAAACGCAGACAGCGGACGCCGTCTGCGCAGCAGGTTTACAGCAGTTGGGCGAGACGATTGATATCAGACTGTAGCGCACCGGCGGTGACATCCCGGCCGGCACCTGGCCCGCGGATCACCAGCGGATTGTCGCGATACCAGCGGCTTTCGATGGCAAACACGTTATCGCACGGCAGCAGCGCCGCCAGCGGATGCTCCGGACGCACCGCTTCCACGCCAACGCGCGCTTTACCGTTGGCATCGAAACGCGCCACGTAGCGCAGCACCAGCCCCATCTCCTGTGCGGCTTCGAAGCGCTGCAGCATCTGCTCGTTCAGCTCGTCGGCGTTTTCAAAGAAGTGGTCGATGGATTCGCCTTCGCACTGTGACGGCACCAGCGATTCAACCCGCACCTGATCCGGTTCGATGTCGTAACCGGCTTCGCGCGCCAGAATCACCAGTTTGCGCATCACGTCCTGACCGGAGAGATCGACGCGCGGGTCGGGCTCGGTTAAGCCCTGCTGCCACGCCTGATCGACCAGCTCGCTGAACGGCACCGTGCCGTCAAACTGCAGGAACAGCCACGACAGCGTGCCGGAGAAGATACCGCTGATCGCCAGAATGCTGTCGCCGCTTTCGCGCAGGTCGCGCACCGTGTGATTGACCGGCAATCCGGCACCCACGGTCGCGTTATACAGCCAGTGGCGACCGGTTTTGGCGAAGGCATCGCGTACCTGACGCCAGCTCTGGCCGCTGGCAGCGCCGGCCACTTTGTTGGCGCTGATGACGTGGAAGCCGTGGCTGGCAAAATCGTGATACTGCTGCGCCAGCGAATCACTGGCGGTGACGTCGAGCACCACCAGATCGTCAAACGGGTGCGCGCGCATCCACAGGAACAGCGACTCTTCGTCGCGCGCTTCCGCTTCATCGTCAAAGAAGGCCAGCGCCCGGCTGGCGTCGAGACCGTCATAGCTCAGCAGGCTGCGGCTACTGTCCGCCACGCCCGCCAGCACAAATTCAAACCCGGTACGCGCCGATAGCGTCTCCTGCTCGCGCGCGAACAGCTCCAGCCAGCGTGAACCAATATTGCCTTTGCCAAACAGGATCAGGCCGATGCGCTTCTCGGCGCGGAACAGCGACTGGTGCAGCCCCTGAATCAGATGCTGGGTCGGTCCGACGCGCAGCACCGCCACCAGGCTGATGTGATCTTCTGACTGCCAGACGAATTCAACCGGCTGGTCTTTGATCTGCTGCCAGAAGCGGTGGCTGTGCAGCGGATTACGCGTCACGCCAGCGCCAACCAGCGCCACCAGCGCTAAACCGTCGCGCAGCTGCAAATGGCCGGGCAGCGCCGCGTCCTGCAGCAGGTTAAACGCACTGTTAACCACTTCCGAGGTGTAACACAGCTGCAGCAGACGGCGATCCGGGTGCACGCCCATCGCCAGCGGACGCAGCTGCGCGCGCTTCAGCAGCAGATCGATCTCTTTCTGCTGAGTCGCAAAATCGTGGCTGTCGGGAATCTGAATCTCAACCAGGCAGACATCGTCGTGGCTGGTGACGATGCGTGCACCGGTGCCGGAGGCCAGCACGCGCTCAATGCGCGTCGAGCCCTGCTCCGGCTGATAGCTGCAGCGCAGCTGTAAATCGATATCGCTGTTGGAGACCGGCTGCAGCGTGCGCGTGTGCAGCACCGGTGCTGCCAGTCGCGCCAGCTCGCTGGCCTCATCCAGCCGCAGCAGCGGCAGCAGGCAGGCATCGGAGACCTTACGCGGGTCCGCGCTGTAAACGCCAGCCACGTCGCTCCAGATGGTGACGCGGTTCACGCCCGCCAGCGCGCCAATCTGCGTTGCCGAGTAGTCAGAGCCGTTACGGCCGAGCAGTACGGTTTCGCCCGCTTCGCTGCGGCTGATAAAGCCAGTGACCACCAGACGCTTATGCGGATGCTGCGCCAGCAGCGCCTGCAGCAGCGGCCAGGATTTGCCTTCATCTACCTGCGGCTGTGCCGCACGTTCGGCACGCAGGAAGTCGCGTGCGTCCAGCCACGCCGCTTCGATATCACGCTGGCTGAGCACCGCCGCCATCAGGCGCGCCGACCAGATTTCGCCGTGGCCGACCACTTCGGCGTACACCGCATCGGTGATGGCGCCGTCGAGCAGCGCAGCCAGGCGTTCAAGATCGCGGATGAAGGCTGCGGTCAGGGTTTCTGCATATTCAGCAGGCAGCAGTGCAGCGATCAGCTCGCTGTGAAAACGGCGTAACGCCTGTTGCACCTGATGGGCCGATAAGCGATCGCTCTGGCTCAGCTTGAGCCAGCTAATCAGCTGGTTAGTGGTGCTGCCAGCGGCAGAGACCACCATTAAGTCGCCCGGCTGGCTGTAATCGGCCATGATACCGGCGACGCGCTGATAACAGCGCGCGTCGGCCAGGCTACTGCCACCAAATTTATGCAACTGCTTGATCGGCGTTCCCGCACCTGCTGAAATCGTCATGGTTACCCCTCGGCTGCGATCCTGAATGCATTATCCAGGTCGGCGATTAAATCTTCGTGATCTTCAATTCCGACAGAAATACGCAGCAGCGAGTCGGAAATGCCCGCTGCGGCACGCGCGTCCGCCGACATGCCGGCGTGCGTCATGGTGGCGGTGTGCGAAATCAGACTTTCCACGCCGCCCAGCGACTCCGCCAGCGTAAACAGTTGCAGCGCTTTCAGGAAGCGGCGCAGCCGCGCCTCATCGGCGTCGAGTTCAAAACTGAGCATGGCGCCAAAACCGCGCTGCTGACGCGCGGCACACTGGTGGCCGGCGTTCTCTGGCAGAGACGGATGATACAGCTTTTTCACCAGCGGTTGTTGCTTCAGGTAATCAACAATCGCCAGGGCGTTACGCTGCGCCGCCGCCATGCGCGGTGCCAGCGTGCGCAGGCCGCGCAACAGCAGGTAGCTGTCAAACGCCGCGCCGGTGACGCCAATGTTATTCGCCCACCAGGCGAGTTCCGTGACCAGCGCCGGATCTTTAGCGATGACCGCACCGGCCACCACGTCCGAGTGACCATTGAGATATTTGGTGCAGGAGTGGATCACCAGGTCGGCACCCAGCGCCAGCGGGTTCTGCAGCGCCGGGCTGAGGAAGGTGTTGTCCACGACGCTCACCGCACCGGCAGCACGCGCGGCGGCGCAGATGGCCGCAATGTCCACCACGCGCAGCAGCGGATTGCTCGGGCTTTCGACCAGCACCAGCTTTGGTTTTTCCGCCAGCGCCGCCGCCAGCGCCGCTTCATCGCCCTGATCGACAAACTTCACGCGGTAAGCGCCGCGCTTGCTCAGGCTGTCAAACAGACGATAGCTGCCGCCGTAGCAGTCGTGCGGCGCCACCAGCAGATCGCCTGGCTTCAGGAACACCGTCGTCACCAGATGAATCGCCGACATCCCGGTGTTGGTCAGCACCGCGCCCGCCCCCCCTTCCAGCTCAGCCAGCGCGCGCTGGACCACATCGCGCGTCGGGTTACCGCGGCGTGAATAGTCATGCGCGCGCGGCTCGTTGAAATCGAGGAAGTTATAGGTGCTGGAGAGGTGAATCGGTGGGACAACGCAGCCATATTGCTCGTCATCAT
>NZ_JASEWO010000401.1:0-720 GCF_030024295.1 Pantoea sp. Pa-EAmG | reverse complement strand
TTCAACTCATCTTAAGATTGTAATTTAATTTTTATTACTCGTGACAGCCCTGAAATATCAAAGCGCTACCCGCAGGAAATAATCCCACAACGCGGATAGTGAGCACGTTTTTGCTGTGTTATCAAAATAGTTATCGGCGGCAATCTATCATTTTCCAGTAATTCTGTCATCCGGCGCGGGCAGGGCAAAAAATTCGCTGCAAGATGAGAAATATTGTCATATGATAATGGGAATATTTATCATTTGAAGGGTTGCGCGATGATCATGGCGATGATGGCCGCCTGTGGCTTGTGGGGCGTAAGCTGGGTGATGGGTAAACGTCTGGATAGCGGCTGGGGCGTATTGCTGCCCTGCGCGGCCATGCCGGTGTTTGCGCTGTGGGAGCCGAGTTTCAGCCAGTGGCGCTTAGTGATGATTGTCGCGCTGCTGCTTACCGTGGTGATGCTGTTCCACCATCGTCTGCGTCATTATCTGCTGCTGCCTTCCTGCCTGGCGCTGGCTGGCGGTCTGGCGGCTATCTCGGTGAATTTTCACATCATTTAACGGCGAGCAGAAACGACAATATCACGCAAAGGCGTGATAGCAGCGGTAACAATCAATGGGTATTGTACTGCAGAAGAAGTGTGACAACGTTGGTGCGAAGAGAGGGACTTGAACCCTCACGTCCGTAAGAACACTAACACCTGAAGCTAGCGCGTCTACCAATTCCGCCACCTTCGC
>NZ_JASEWO010000025.1:0-36450 GCF_030024295.1 Pantoea sp. Pa-EAmG | reverse complement strand
GGTAGTGTGGGGCCTCCCCATGCGAGAGTAGGGAACTGCCAGGCATCAAACCAGTAAAGAAGCCCCGGACGAGTGTCCGGGGCTTTTTTACGTCTGGCGATCGCCAAATCCACTTAATCCTCTGCAAAATCTCTCCTTAAAACTCCAGCTCTGTCACATTTTGTCATCCTGAACGGGCTCTGATTCCCCCGCGCTGCTCTCAGATGCTTTACTCATTGCTTTAGCGATGTTCTTCGCAAGGAAATGAGGTAAAAGATGACCGACTTACAACAAAAATCGGCCCAGCCGGAAGCGGCAGCCGTCAGTAAAAAACGCATCTGGGCCATTGTCGGCGCGTCGTCCGGCAATCTGGTCGAATGGTTTGATTTCTACGTCTACTCGTTCTTTTCGCTCTATTTTGCCCATGTATTTTTCCCGGCCGGCGACACCACTACCCAGCTGCTGCAAACGGCCGGCGTGTTTGCGGCGGGCTTCTTAATGCGTCCTATCGGTGGCTGGCTATTCGGCTACATCGCGGACCGTCACGGCCGAAAAAGTTCGATGCTGATCTCGGTATGCATGATGTGTTTTGGTTCGCTGGTCATTGCCTGTTTACCCGGCTACGGCGAAATCGGCATTGCGGCGCCGGTGATTTTGCTACTGGCACGCATGTTTCAGGGCTTATCGGTGGGCGGTGAATATGGTACCAGCGCTACCTACATGAGTGAGGTGGCACTGGAAGGGCGCAAAGGCTTCTACGCGTCGTTCCAGTACGTCACCCTGATTGGCGGTCAGCTGTTAGCCGTGCTGACAGTCGTGGTACTGCAACAAATCCTCAGTGATGAAGCGCTGCGCAGCTGGGGCTGGCGTATCCCGTTCTTTCTTGGCGCGGTTCTGGCAGTGGTCGCTCTGTGGTTGCGTCGCTCACTGAATGAAACCTCCGAGAAAAAGCACCGGGAACATCGCGATGCCGGCAGCATCCTTGGCCTGCTGCGTAACCATTCGCGCGCCTTCCTGATGGTGCTTGGCTTTACCGCTGGCGGATCGCTGAGCTTCTATACCTTCACAACCTACATGCAGAAATATCTGGTGAACACGGCGGGTATGGATGCGCGCAGCGCCAGTGCGTTGATGACCGGCGCGCTGCTGGTATTCATGCTGATTCAGCCAATTGTGGGCGCGCTGTCAGATAAGATTGGCCGGCGGGCATCAATGATGATCTTTGGCGCTGGCGCGGCTATCTGTACCGTGCCGATTTTGATGTTACTGCAGAATGTGCAAAGTAGCGGGCTGGCGTTCGTGTTGGTGATGCTGGCGCTGATTATTACCAGTTTCTACACCGCCATCAGCGGCATCCTTAAAGCGGAGATGTTCCCGCCGGAAGTGCGGGCGCTTGGCGTGGGGCTTTCCTATGCGGTAGCTAATGCTATCTTTGGCGGTTCGGCCGAGTACGTGGCGCTATTACTGAAGAAGCACGGCATCGAAACCACCTTCTTCTGGTATGTCTCGGCAATGGGCGCGCTGGCATTTCTGGTATCGCTGATGCTGCACCGCAAAGGCAAGGGGATTGCGCTGTGATTACTGGCTCAGGTTCCATAAGGCAATGCCGCTGGCCGCACCGGCGACATCCCAGCTAAGATCTTTCCAGCTCCAGCCGCTCCCGGCTGGGCGGCTGTCCCAGGCTTCTTTGGCCACGCCGAAGCTTAGCGAAAAGAGCAGGCCGAAGCGCAGATTTTGCCCGCGGCCCTGATGTTGATGCTGAGAGATCTCACTGCCCGCGGCAGCCAGAGCGGCAGAGGAGAAAAAGTGTTGTGCTTTATCCTGGCCGGTCCAGCTATCCTGCGCCACATGCGCACATCCGCTACACAGTAATACCGCACAGAGGATGAGCGCACGCATCGGCTACAGCAGACGGCTAATAAGGCGGTCGATACGGATGCGACGCAGACGACGAATCAGCTTACGCACCTTTGCCGGATAATCAGAGATGCTCTCCAGCTCGCGGAAATGTTTCACCACCGTGGTGTGCTGACGGATCAGCGCCAGTTCCTTATCGCGCTGCTCTGCCAGCTGGTTGAGCGGATCATGAATCAGCACCGCATTTTCCAGATCGAGTCGCCAGGCGCGCGGATTGAGGTTATTACCGGTGATCATCATCCACTCGTCATCAACCCAGATGCCTTTCAGGTGATAGCTGTTGTCGCCATCTTTCCACAAACGCACCGTCAGCTGGCCGTTGTTGACGTAATACTGCAACCGGCTGAGGAAGCGACGCAGGTTGATTTCATACAGATAGGGCAGCGCACCGATAATCTTGAACGGCTCGTGTGGCGGAATGTAGAAATCGTTGGCGGTTTTATCGCCGACGATGATCTCGACCTCTTTGCCCTGACGCAGCAGCTGGATCAAATTGCGCACCAGAATGGCCGGTAGGTTAAAGTACGGCGTGCACAGTGTGAGCTTACGCTCGGCGCAGGGCATTAAATGGAAGATGGTTTTGTTCAGCAGGCTACGTTTACCCAGCCCGACCAGCGGCGTCACGGCCAGTGATTCGTTGCCGGCATCACCGGTAAACTGATAGTTGAAGCTGCGCAGCTCCTGGCGAAACTGGCGGGTTTCATTCTTGATTTCCGGGCTGGAGGGACGTTCGGCCTGGTCGAGACGGTTGACGGCCTCAGAATGTTTGAGATTCTCACCAATCCACTGAAACATGGTGTCCGCCAGCTGCGGATTACGGATCAGTTGATAACGGTCATAACGGTATTTGTCATGCTGATGCAGATAAACATCGTTCAGGCTGGCACCGCTGTAGAGCAGCGTATCGTCAATGATAAAGCCTTTCAGATGCAGCACACCGAGCGCTTCGCGGGTGTTCACCGGAATGCCATACACCGGAATCGCGATATCGGGATGCTGCGCCGCCATTTCGCAATACCAGTCGGCGTTCGTCAGGCCGCGCGCGGCACCGATACGGCCGCGCTGCGCACGATGCCAGTCCACCAGAATGCTGACATCCAGTTCCGGGCGCGCCTGACGCGCTGCATACAGCGCCTGCATGATGCTGCGTCCGCCGTCATCATTTTCCAGATACAGCGCGGCGATGCAGATGCGTTTTTCTGCCGTGGCGATTTTCGTCAGCAGGGTTTCACGAAACTCGGCGGGCGAGTAAAGCGTGGTCACATCCGACACGGACTGTGACAGTTTAGGCAGCTGTGCGAGGTGTTGTTGGTGTTTATTGCGTTTGAATTTAGACAACATCACAGTGCACTTCTTCTCTGTTCATTGCATGGCCTTTTGCCATCAAATCATGATCCTAACGGTAAATAATAACATCAACCGGCCGGTTAAGGAGGATTTTTACCTTTCTCTACAGCCAGGTCACCGGTGTCAGCCAGCGGTAAATTCAGGCTGACAATGCCATCATCCAGTTGAATATTCACACGAAAATTGAGTTTTCGCGCCAGGGTAATCATGCCGGTATTGTGCGGCATGGTGATACCGTTCAATTGTTGCAGGCCGTGATCGCGCGTATAGCGGATCATCTTTTCCAGCAGCCGCCGGCCCATGCCCAGACCCTTCAGGTCGGAACGCACCAATACCGAAAATTCTGCGTCGATATTGTCAGCATCGGAGATCGCGCGCGTCACGCCGATGATCTCATCGGCACCGTTATGCTGGCGTACTGCGACAATCGCCATCTCCCGGTCGTAATCGATCTGCGTCATGTTCGCCAAATCGTCGTGGGTAAACTCATTGATCTCACTGAAGTAGCGATAGTAAAGGTCTTCTTTGGTGACCTGGGCGATGAAGGCGCGTAGCTGCGGTTCATCCTCCGGCAGAATTGGTCTAAACAGGCAGCGCTGGCCATCTTTAAGCTGTACCTGCTCTTCCAGATGGTGCGGATAGGGACGAATCGCCAGCCGCGCCTCACTGTCGCCATGAAACGGAGCCAGCTGCAGCGTCACGTCCAGCAGGGTAAAGGTATTGGCGGATGCCAGCAGCGGATGAATATCCAGCCGCTCAATCTCCGGACAGTCGACCACCAGGTTTGATACCTGCACCAGCAGCTGACTGAGACCGGTGATGTCCAGCGGGCGCAGTGCACTGCGGCTGCGCACTTTGCCGCTCTTCAGTGCCTGAATCACCAGATAGCGCGCCAGCGTCATATTCAACGGCGGCAACGCTACGGCGGCCTGCTTGTCCGGTTGCCACTCCACACCGCCTTCGCCCAGCATGATGATCGGGCCAAACAGCGGGTCATGCTCAACCACCACCCGCAGCTCCTGCGCACCGGCGCGGTTCGCCATACTTTGCACCAGCAGGCCGTCAATGCGCGCCTGCGGATGCGTTTCACGCACGCGATCGAAGATGGCGTCTGCCGCCTGTTCAACTTCTGCCGCGCTGCGCAGATAGAGCATTACGCCCTGTACATCCGACTTATGTGCAATATCCGGCGAGCGCAGCTTGAGCGCCACCGGATAACCAATCTGGTCGGCAATCTTAGCGGCAGACTGGCTGTCGCTGGCGATCCACGTTGGCAGCGTTGCCAGCCCGTAAGCCTGCAGTATGGGCTGCACCTCGTGCGTATCCAGCGTGGTAATGCCGCTATCGAGTGCCTGCTGCAGCAGCTGATGTGCCTCGGCGCTGTTTTGCGTCAGGCCCAGCGGCAGCGCTGGCGTTTCGCGTAGCTGTTTCTGGTTACGCCGATACTCAACCTGATGCATGAATGCCGTCACCGTGCCTTCTGGCGTGCGCCAGGTCGGAATGCCGGCCTGGGTGAATGCGCGGCGGGCTTCCTGCGAAGAGTGTTCGCCGCACCAGTTGGTCAGCAGCGTCACCTGCTTACCCCGCGGATGCGCGGCCACCGCCGCAATAATCTGCGCGGCGGTTTCACTGGCCGGAGAGACGGCGCTGGGTGAATGGATGATCATCAGCGCATCCAGTTCATGGCTGTCGAGCAGCTGTGTTACGCAGGCCACGTACAGCGCGGGCGTTGCATGATCTTTCAAATCCAGCGGATTACCGCGCCCGATGCCCTCCGGCAGCAGGGCCGCCAGCGCCTGCAGCGTGGGCTCATCCAGCGTCGCCAGCTTGCCGTTACGCGCATAGAGTTCATCCAGCGCCAGCGCTGCCGGAGCGGCGCCGTTGCTGATAATCATCAGGCGCTCACCGCGCAGCGGGCGCATGTGGCTGAGCGACTCCACGGCGGAAAATAGCTCATGCGTGTCCTGCACGCGCAGCAGACCGGCGCGCTGAATGGCGGCATCCCAGGCAGCATCCAGTCCGCTGGCGGTGCCGATCATCGCCTGTGCCTGATGGCTGCGACCGCTTTTGATCACCAGAATCGGTTTATTACGCGCTGCGCTACGCGAGGCAGAAACGAAGCGCCGGGCATCGCTCAGGTGTTCCAGGTAGAGCAAAATGGCGCTGGTTTTGCCATCGCGTGCAAGAAAATCCAGCAGGTCGTCGACGTCAATATCCAGACTATCGCCCAGTGCGATAAACCACGAAAAGCCCAGGTTGCGCTGTTGCGCCCAGTCGAGAATGGTGTTGGACACCGCCGCCGATTGCGAAATAAAGGCGATGCGTCCTTTCGCAATCGGTACCGGTGAGAAGCTGGCATTCAGCCCCTGCCAGGGGGCTAACAGGCCCAGACTGTTGGGACCCAGCAGGCGCATCTGCCACTGGCTGGCACAGGCTTTCAGCGCTTCCTGCTGGCTGGCCGGCGCGGAGAGAATAATGCAGGCTTTACAGCCTTTTTCTCCCAGCTGCTGTAACAGTTCCAGATTGCGTCTGGCGTGGGTGCAGATAATCGCCAGGTCGGGGGCGAAGGGCAGGCTGGCCACATCCGGCCAGGCCAGCACGCCGCTGACCGCCTTGTATTTGGGCGTGACCGGCAACACCGGACCGCCAAAGCCGCCCGCCAGCAGGTTGCGCATCATCAGATAGCCAGCGCGGCCCGGTTTTATCGACGCACCCAGCACCGCAATTGATTTCGGTCGTAACAGCGCTTCCAGTCCACGTTGGCTCATTATTCGCTCCTGCTCTCGGGATTGGCATGATTGTAAACGCTTTTACGCCGGTTGCCGATTTGTCGATGTCAGGCTGCGAGCCAGCTTCAGAAATTGTCTGTTTGTGCGTGTATCGGATGGTGGGGTTTGCCGGCCAGATAGGCCTGACGAAAGCGTTCAAAGTGCTGCTGCAACGCCTGCGCCGCCGGGACATCACCTGCCTGTTCCAGCAGCGCGGCGGCCACTTCGGCGGTGCAGTGCTGGCCCGGCGCATGAGCTTCGCGCAGCGTGTAGCGCGACGGCGTCGCCACATTCAGTGACATCACCGGAAAGCTATCCAGCCACGGGCTTTTGCGGAACATTTTGCGCGCTTCGGTCCAGGTACCGTCGAGCATAATAAATAGCGGGGGTTTGCCGCCGGTGGGTGGCGTGGTCAGCACCTGGCGATCGGCATTGGCGTAGGCACCGGGAAACACCACCATCGGCTGATAATCCGCCGTCTGCACCGCCGCCAGCAGCGCGGCGTCGGGCTCGGTGCGCGACCAGCCAAAGGCCTGGGTTTCCGGCAGAATGTCGGCAATCAGCCGACCGGTATTACTGGGTTTCATTGGTTCAGTATCAAACATCACCAGGCAAAACCGGCTGCGCGCCTGTTGCGGCTGCAGGGTCGCGCACAGACAGTTTTTATGTGGCAGCAGGCAGCGCTGACAGCGCAGCACGCGGTTGCCTCGGGCAAGAAACGGGCGCGTGGCACGCGCTAAACGCTGCGCACGCAGGCGCAGAACGGCATTTTCAGACATAGCATCGCGGACAGGGAAAAACGCCAGTGTAATAGAAGGGCAAAAACAAGGCCAGCGCGTGGCTGGCCCAGGGGGATTAGAGTGATTCGTCGAGCCATTCGTTGAATGGCGCTTTCGGCATCGCACCGTTCAGCATGTCCACCATCTCACCGTTTTTGAACAGCATAATGGTTGGGATGCTGCGGATGCGAAAACGCGTGCTGAGTGCAGGTTCCGCCTCAGTGTTCACTTTCACGAAGCGCACTTTGCCGCGCCGCTCGTCGGCGACGTCTTTAAACACCGGCGCGAAGTTCACACACGGGCCGCACCATGGCGCCCAGAAGTCGACCACGACCGGCAGATCGTCCTGCAGGTATTTATCCAGCGTGGCCGCCGTGGCATTCACCACTTCACCGCTAAACAGCGCATCGCCGCAGCGACCGCATTTGGCTCCGTCGGCCAGACGTTCCTCGGGAACGCGGTTAGTTGCCTGACAGGAGGCACATACAGTATTCATCGTCACCTCAAACCGGACCTGTAAATGTTATGATTGCCGAACATTATGAAAAGGTTGAGTGCTATGCTCAATCTGGATTGCCCAATAGGTTCAATAGTTGATAGCTAAGCACCGACACATCAGGTAATCTTCGCGCTCTCAATGCTGGAGGAACAGATGAACGACGAATTTAAAGGCAAAAGCGGCAAGGTAAAAGTGATGTACGTACGTGATGAGGAGGGCGGTCAGAAGCCAAATCCCCGTACCGGCAAAGGCGGCCGTCCTGCTGCGCGCCAGGAAGAGAATCGTCGCTCTGGTCCTCGCAGCACCCGTAATAATGAAGAGAGCGGTCGTCCGCGCACCGCCCGTGGCGATGATGCCGGGCGTTCGCGTGGTCCACGTGATGATGCTGGCCGTTCGCGCGGTCCGCGTGACGATAGCGCGCGCGGTCGTCGCAGCGATCGGGACGATCGCGGCTTCAGTGATTCACCGTGGCGCACCGTATCACGTCCGCCTGTCGCCGCTGAAGCGGATGCGGGTGACGAAGCGGCCAGCAGCAAGCCGGTTATCGACCCGGAACTGATTCGCCGTCAGCGTCAGGAAGAGACGCGCGTGTATGGCGAAAACGCCTGCCAGGCGCTGTTCCAGAGCCGTCCCGAAAGCATCGTCCGTGCCTGGTTCGTGCAAAGCGTCACGCCGCGCTTCCGCGAAACCCTGCGCTGGCTGGCGGCAAACCGCAAAGCCTATCACGTGGTGGACGACGCCGAGCTGGCGAAAGCGTCCGGGACTGAACACCACGGCGGCGTGTGCTTCATTATTAAGAAGCGCATGGGCATGCCGGTGGCGGAATGGCTGCAGCAGGCGCAGAGCAAAGACTGCGTACTGGCGCTGGAAGATGTCAGCAACCCGCACAACCTTGGTGGTATCATGCGCAGCTGCGCGCACTTTGGCGTCAAAGGTTTGCTGGTCAATGATGCCTCGCTGCTGGAGTCGGGTGCCGCAGTCCGCACGGCTGAAGGTGGTGCAGAGCACGTCCAGGCGATCAGCGGCGAAAGCTTTGCTGCGGGTCTGGAAGCGTTCCGCAAAGCCGGTTACACGATTGTCACCACATCCAGCCACGCCGGTACGCCGCTGGCGCAGGCGGCGCTGCCAGCCAAAATGGTACTGGTGCTGGGTCAGGAGCGTGAAGGTCTGTCAGACAGCGCATTCCAGCAGGGCGATATCAGCCTGTCGATTGGCGGTACCGGCAACGTTGAAAGCCTCAACGTTTCGGTCGCGACCGGCATTCTGCTCGCCGAATGGTGGCGTCAGAACGCATAAATAAAAAACGGGCCGCTGTGGCCCGTTTTGGTTTCTGTCACTCAGTGCGCGCCACCGCCGCCACCGCCTGCGCCAAACGGCGGACGGGCAAACCACACCAGAACCAGCAGGACCAAAAACACCCCCGCCGATGCCCAGAAGATCTCGTTAGCCGAGATAATCAGGCCCTGATTAGTAATTTGCTGGGCGATATAAGCCGATGCCTGCTGCTGCGTCATGCCCATGCTTTGCAGCTGGTCATACATTTGCTGCGAATTCGGATTGAATGGATTAACCGATTCCGACAGGTAGCTGTGGTGCATCGATTCGCGATCTGTCCACATGGTGGTGGTGATTGACGTTCCGATTGAACCCGCCAGCGTACGCACAAAGTTCGACAGGCTGGAGGCCGCCGCCATACGCTCTGGCGGCAAGCCGGACAGCGTAATGGTGGTCAGCGGCATAAAGAAGCAGGCCACCGCGAACCCCTGGATAAACTGCGGCCACGCGGAGGCACCGAAATCCATCCCCGGCTCAAACGTATACGCACGCCAGTAGAAGCACACCGCATACATGATAAAACTAAAGGTCACCAGCCGCCGCATGTCCAGCTTATGGGCGAAGCGGCCAATGATCGGCGACAGAATCACCGGAATGATCCCCACCGGCGCCGATGCCAGCCCTGCCCAGGTGGCGGTATAGCCGTATACCTCCTGGAGCAGCTGCGGCAGCAGGACGATCGAGCCGAAGTACAGCATGTAAGCCAGACTGATCGACAGACAGCCGATGGTGAAATTTCGCTTCTTAAACAGCGACAAATCGACAATCGGGTGATCGTCGGTCAGCTCCCACACCAGCAGCACGGCTAGCGACACCACCGCGACCACCGTCAGCACGATGATTTCGGTTGAGCCAAACCAGTCGAGTTCTTTACCGCGGTCAAGCATCACCTGCAGAGAACCAATCCCCACCACCAGCAGCACCAGACCGACCATATCGATCGGGCGGATCTCAGTTTTGGTTTCGCGCCCGCGCAGGGTTTGCAGCGTCAGCATCACCACCACCACGCCAATTGGCACGTTGATGAAGAAGATCCAGCCCCAGTGATAGTTATCGCTGATCCAGCCGCCAAGAATCGGACCGCAGATCGGCGCAACGATCACCGTCATCGCCCACAGCGACAGCGCCACGCTGCGCTTGGCCGGCGGGTAGTTGTTCAGTAGCAAACTTTGCGACAGCGGAATCAGCGGACCGGCCACCACGCCCTGAATCACGCGGAAGAAGATCAGCATCTCCAGGCTTTCGGACATGCCGCACGCCCATGAGGCCAGCGCGAACAGAATGGTCGACCAGGTGAACAGCTTCACTTCACCAACGCGCTTTGCCAGCCAGCCGGTGATCGGGATCGAGATGGCATTCGCCACCCCGAACGAGGTGATCACCCAGGTGCCCTGCGAGTTGGACGCCCCGAGGTTACCGGCGATGGTTGGGATCGCCACGTTAGCGATGGTGGAGTCGAGTACCTGCATGAACGTCGCCAGCGACAGGGCGATGGTCATCAGAACTAACGGCGCACCTTCAAGCGGCTTTTGTGCCATAACAGCCTCCCGCGAGGTTATTGCGCGTTGGCACGGACAATGTCAGCGATCAGCTGGTTAACCGGCGCAAGGTCGATTGCCAGCGCGTTACTTTCATACGCGGCCTGGGTGCGGACATTGCTGGCCAGCGCGGCGCCATCTTTGTTCTGGGTATCTACTTTCACCAGCGTGGACAGGCCGATACGCAGCGGATGTTGCGCCACTTGCTGCGGATCGAGTTCGATACGCACCGGCAGACGCTGTACCACTTTGATCCAGTTACCGGTGGCGTTCTGCGCTGGCAGCAGCGAGAAGGCGCTACCGGTGCCCATATCCAGACCAACCACCTTGCCGTGATACTCCACATCATCGCCGTAGATATCACTGATGACCGTGGCGGGCTGACCGATGCGCACGCCTGCCAGCTGCGTCTCTTTAAAGTTGGCGTCAACCCACAGGTTGGTGGCCGGCACCACCGCCAGCAGCGGTGTGCTGGTGGAGATCTGTGAACCGACCTGCACGCTGCGACGCGAGACATAGCCGTCCATCGGACTGCGGATGTCGGTGCGCTGCAGCGCCAGCCAGGCATCGCGCAGCTCAGCAGCGCTCTGTTTTACCGCCGGCTGATTTTCGAGGTCGGTATTCAGGATCATCGCCTGGTTCGCGTTGTACTGCTGAATCGCCACGTCCAGCTGGGCTTTCGCCGTGGCCACGGCATCACGCGCGTGCTGCAGCTCTTCGCGGCCAATCAGATTGGCGGCACCGAGCGGCTCGCGACGTTTCAGGTCGGATTCGGCCTGATCCAGCGCGGTCTGTTGCAGTTTGATGGTGGCCTGATACTGTTTGCCGTTGATCATCAGCTGGTGCGTCTGGCGCACGCTGGTGGCCAGCGCGGTCTGCGCTTTCTCGAATGCCTGCTGCGCATCGGTTTTATCCAGCGACACCAGAATGTCGCCTTTTTTCACCCGATCCGTATCCTCGAACCACACTTTATTCACGCTGCCGGAAACCTGGGCCATCACCTGCACCTGGTTGCCTGCCACGTAGGCGTCATCGGTTTCCTGGAAGTGGCGCAGCACCAGATACCAGTAAGCCAGATAACCCACACCAATCACGATAAACACGATAGCCAGCAGGATCAGCGCACCTTTGCGCTTCTTCTTTTTGTTCGCGGGCTGTTGCGGGCTTTGAGCTTCCGCTGTCGCACTCATGTCGTTCTCCACGTTTGCCATTTAGTCGGGATGTGTTGATCCATCAACACGGTCGCCCGAGTCGAAAAAGCCAGCGTTTGCAACGCTGGCCGGATAAAAGGGGATTAAAATAGCGATTTCGGTGGGTGATTGTGTCGCAGTTCTTGCTATTAACGCGACAGGGAAGCGATAACCTGATCTTCGTCCATTTTATCGAGACGGTTAAGCAACTTACGCGTGATGGCTTCCAGCTGCTCCTGCTCGGTATCGGTCAGCGAGGACCACAGATACTGCAGGCTCTGATGCTGTGGTGGCAGCAGCTGACGTAAGAATTCGTTACCTTTTTCCGTCAGGTGCAGGTGCAGGCAACGGCGATCGTTGTCGCTCTCACGACGCTCGATCCAGCCGCGCTTTTCCAGTTCATCAGCGATACGCGTCGCGTTGGTGCGGGAAGAACCCAGCGCCGAGCTCAGCTCAGAAGGCTGAATGCTCTGGTTTTCCTGCGCGTCCAGCGTAATCAGCGCCATGAATAAAGTTTCGTTAATTCCCTGCGCCTTCAACATTTTGTTGCGATTATCCAGCAGTTTACCCTGCATGTGCATGCACAGACGGGTCAGGATAATCTCCTGCAGCGGAAAATCTTTGTGGCGATTAGCACGGATGTTTAGCATCTGCTCAATGGGAGTAAACGAGCTTTCCATTAAAAACCTCTTAGTTGCAACAAATATAATAATGAGGGTGACAGATTAAGCGTAGTCATATTTTCCGCCTGTGATTGTTTGCACCGTCACACTGTCAGCACCTGGCGTTCCAGGTCGGTCCATAACCCTGGGCTCTGCGCCCTGACCAGCCGCTTTGCAGACAAAGCCGCTATCGTCATCAATTCGCTAAGCGAAACCTTCAGTGGATTGAATAATTTCGCGAGTAAAAATAACTTAGGTGAATAACTGTGTGGCTAACCATAACAAAGCCAATCATTAATGAACAGTATCGCTCACCACTTTGCATTGATCTTTACGTTTTCTAAACACTTTTCCCGGCCGGCTTTGCTGGAGTAAATCAATGGGTTAATCGATAAGGCACCGGTTAATCCGGGTAACGCGCCAGCATCAGCGGCGTGATGAATTCCGTTCGTCGTCTGCGGTATAACCGGCACGTGGGAGGGTGAATACCTGCGATAACGCAGACTCATCCTGGCGCGGCCGACCCGATGCGGGCGGTGGAAAGGAGACATAGCTGGTGGGAAAAGCGGGTAAATAATCATATGTGGGTAATAGTAACCCAAAAAATTATTTCAATGTTGTGTTAATTAACAGGACGTACCAGTGCGCTATAGCGCACGCTTCGCTTACTGACGGGGCGGGAGGGCGGAAAATGACGGCACCACGTGGCTGAGACGGGGTGCCGCACGGGTTTATTTCGCCGCCGCCATGGCGTCGCTGACCCATTTATCAAATTCCGCCTGATGAGCTTTGATCCAGCCGTCAACGTGGCCGTTGATGTCCGTTTCTGAGGCGTGACCGGCATGCATCGCGGCGTTCTCGGCATTGATATCGCCAATCGGCAGCTTCATTTCGGCAAACAGTTTCGCCGCCGCCGGATTCTTCTCCGTCCAGGCTTTGTTGGCCACGATATGCATGGTGTTCACCGGGAAGCCATAGTTGGCGCCGTTAGCCAGTCTGGTATCCACTTTGCTCTGCGCGCCTGGCAGTGAGGAGAACGGCACCTGCAGCCACACCACATCTTTACCCGGCTTCAGCACGTCGCTGACCCAGTATGGCGTCCAGGTGTAATAGAGAATCGGTTTACCCTGTTTGAAGCGCGTAATGGTGTCGGCAATCATCGCCGAGTAGTTACCCTGGTTGTGCACCACGGTATCGCTCAGTTTGTAGGCCTCGATCTGATGGTTAATCACCGCTTCACAGCCCCAGCCAGGCGTACAGCCGGTCAGGTCTGCTTTGCCATCGCCATTGGTATCAAACAGTTTGGCCAGCTTTGGATCTTTCAGCTGCTCAATGTTGGTGATGTGATACTGATCGGCGGTTTTCTTGTCGATCAGGTAACCCTGCGCGGCACCGCTGACGTAGGTGCCCTGGCGATAAAATTTATTATCACCGCCGGCGGCTTTGTACATGTCGTCATGCAGCGGTTGCCAGTTGGTGGCGATAAACGTGGCATCACCGCCGGCAATGGTGGTGTAAGCCACGTTGTAATCCACTTCACTCGGCTTCTCAACGGTGTAGCCGAGCTTCTCCAGCGCGCGGCTCACCAGCAGCGTCTGGAAGGTCTCTTCGGAAATGGTACTCTGAGCCGGTTTAACGGTAATGCCTTTGCCCGGAAGGTCGGCGGCGGACACGTGCGTCGCGGCAACCGTGGTCAGGACGGCGGCGAATAGAGCTGTCTTGCGCATAGTCATTCCTTATTTTACGTGTGACGTCGGAGACGGGCGACCGCAGCGGGCCGCCCAAAGAAATCAGGCTTTTTTACTGAATGGACGCAGCAACAAACCCAGCGGCCCGCTGCTGTACCAGTGGCGGCTGCCACGGCTGCGGCTGTCGCGACCTACCGACTGCGTCAGGCGGTCGAGAATGATGGCGAGGATCACGATACCGACGCCGCCCACGCTGGCGAGCCCCATATCGAGACGGCCAATACCGCGCAGCACCATCTGGCCCAGACCGCCAACGGCAATCATCGAGGCGATGACCACCATCGACAGCGCCAGCATCAGCGTCTGATTGACGCCAGCCATAATGGTCGGCATCGCCAGCGGCAGCTGGACCTTGAACAGCATCTGGCGCGGGCTGGCACCGAAAGATTCACTGGCTTCGATCAGGTCAGCCGGCACCTGCTTAATACCGAGTATGGTGAGACGCACCACCGGCGGCAGGGCAAAGATAATCGTCACCACCACGCCCGGCACGTTGCCGATACCAAACAGCATGACGATGGGCACCAGATAGACGAACGCCGGCGTGGTTTGCATCGCATCCAGCAGGGGCCGCACGATGCGCGCCGCGCGCTCACTGCGCGCCAGCCAGATGCCAAGCGGCAGGCCAATCAGTACGCAGAACAGCAGGGCGGTGAGCACCAGCGCCAGCGTCACCATCGCCTGGGACCAGGCACCGATCATGCCAATCAGCACCAGCGATATCAGCGTGGCGAGGCCCATCGCCGGGCTGGCAATCTGCCAGGCAATCAGCGCAAACACCACTATCGCCACTGGCGCAGGCAGACCCATCAGCAGTTGCTGGAAGGCGCTGAGGATATAATCCACCGGCACGCGAATGCCCTGAAACAGCGGGCGGAAGTGGGTAACTACCCAGTCGATGCCTTCGGTGACCCAGCGATCCAGCGGAATCAGCGTGGTGTGGAACGGATCCAGCAGGCTGAAGTGCTCCGGTGCCGCGGCCGGTGCGCTGCTCAGCCAGTCGCTGCTGCTGGCGGTGCTGCTGACGGCATCGTGTCCACCACTGCTGGCAGCATCCGATGTACTGCCGGCGGCGTTGCCCCAGGCATCGGCGGCGCTGGCGCTGCTGTCAGCCGGCGTGCTGCTACCTGTCGCGGACCACGGATCGCTGCTGGCTGCGGCGGCGTTGCTGGTGGCGGGTGGTGCGCTGGTCTGGCTGGCGCTTTCCCATGGATTGGCGTTTTGTGCACTCATGGCTGGGCTCCTTCACGATCTAAAGCGCGTAACAGCGTGCTTTTGGAAATGATACCGACGTACTGCTGATCTTCGCCGATCACCGGCACCGCACAGGGCGCCTGCGCGACGTGAGAGAGCAAATCGTTGAGCGAGGTATCGGCAGGAACCGCCAGCGGTGCGTCGAGCAGGGCGTTATCCAGCCCTTCACCGGCGGCGAGTGCCGCTTTCAGCGAATCCGTGGAGACGACGCCGATGAATTTCTGTTTCTCCAGTACGTAGCCATATTCGCGGTCTTCATCCTGCAGCAGTTTGATCGCCGAACGCGGACCGAAACCGGCGGCTTTACGAATCAGCGCGCCGGCGCTGCGGCGGGCAATATCTTTGGCGCTGAAGACGTGACTGATATCCACGCCGCGGAAGAAGGTGCGCACATAATCGTTGGCCGGATTATTGAGGATTTCATCCGGCGTGCCGACCTGCACCACTTCGCCGCCCTGCATGATGGCGATGCGGTCGCCAATACGCATCGCTTCATCCAGATCGTGGGAAATAAACACGATGGTGCGCTGATGTTTCGCCTGCAGTTTTACCAGTTCATCCTGCATTTCCGTGCGAATTAATGGATCAAGTGCGGAAAAGGCTTCGTCCATTAGCAATATATCCGGATTAATCGCCAGTGCGCGGGCTAATCCAACACGCTGACGCATTCCGCCGGAGAGTTCATCGGGCCAGGCGTGGGCATAATTTTCCAGTCCGACCTGACGCAGCGCGTCGAGCGCTTTTTCCTGCCGCTCCTGCAGCGCCACGCCAGCTAATTCCATGCCGAACGCGGTATTATTTAGCACCGTCATGTGCGGCATCAGTGCGAATGACTGGAATACCATGCTGATTTTATTTCTGCGCACATCACGCAATTCTGCGTCGGATATTTTGGCAATATCGACGCCATCAATGATCACCTGGCCGCGTGTCGGCTCGATCAGACGATTGAGAAGGCGAACCATAGTGGACTTGCCGGAGCCGGACAGCCCCATGATGACAAAGATCTCGCCTTCTTCAATGGCCAGACTGGCATTTTTGACGCCGAGTGAGAGGCCGGTTTTCGCCAGAATACTCTCTTTACTCTCGCCTTTTTCAATCAGCTTAAATGCCTTTTCGGGATGATCGCCAAATACCTTATATAAATTCTTTACTTCGAGTTTAATTGCCATGCAGTAATGAAATTCCTGGTTAACTGTCTGACTATTTCTTGTTGTACCCTGCGTAAATTTAAGCGCCTATACCGTCGCATAGTGAGATTATCTGACAACCCTTAACGGAAATATCTGGTGTGACACGTATGGCGCGACAGTGGCTAATTCCAGTGCCTGCAAGGGATGAGACGGGATAAATTTTTTCTGAATTTTTTGTGAAATTAAACCGGTTTCGGCCAGAATTATTGCCGGAAGGCGGATAAATCACGCTTAGTCAGGCGAAATATTCCGGCGATGAATGGCGCTAAATAAGTAAAATAATCACGCGCGGAATTAACGTTATTTCGGGGGGACGGCGGGAATGCAGGAGAGGAAAATGAATGATCAGATCGTGGTGGAATCGGCATGAAATTAACCAGGTCGGCATAAATGCCGACCCTGTGGAGGCATCATCAATATAACCGCCGGGGCGCGTTCCGGTCGGCATGAACGCCGACCCTACAGATGCATCAACCTAACCGCTGGGGGCATTTCAGGCGACATGATTAACCCAACCGTAGGGTGCGCATTGATGCGCACCGCTTACGGTGCAATGTGCACCCCTTACCGTGCACCGCACGCGACTAAAAATTCCAGTCCTCGTCTTCGGTTTCAACCGCTTTGCCCATCACATAGGATGAACCGGAACCCGAAAAGAAATCGTGGTTTTCATCGGCGTTGGGCGACAGCGCCGACAGAATCGCCGGATTCACCGCCGTCAGCTCAGCCGGGAACAGCGCTTCGTAACCCAGGTTCATCAGCGCCTTGTTGGCATTGTAATGCAGGAAGGTTTTCACCTCTTCGGCCCAGCCCACGTCGGCATACAGCGCTTCGGTGTACACCACCTCGTTTTCATACAGCGCCAGCAGTAAATCGATGGCGAACTGTTGCAGCTCAGCGCGGCGCGCGTCGTCAACGGTTTCCAGCGCTTTCTGGTACTTATAGCCGATGTAATAACCGTGTACCGCTTCATCACGGATAATCAGCCGAATCAGATCGGCGGTGTTGGTCAGCTTGCCGCGGCTTGACCAGTACATCGGCAGCCAGAAGCCGGAGTAAAACAGGAACGACTCCAGAAAGACGCTGGCGATTTTCTTCTTCAGCGGATCGCTGGCGCGGTAGTGATCCAGCACGATTTTCGCCTTGTTCTGCAGGGCGGCATTCTCCTCGCTCCAGCGGTAAGCGGCATCCACGTCGGCGGTGTTACACAGCGTGGAGAAGATCGAACTGTAAGAGCGCGCATGTACCGCTTCCATAAAGCTGATGTTCGACAGCACCGCCTCTTCGTGCGGCGTCAGCGCATCTTCCATCAGCCCCGGTGCGCCAATGACGTTCTGAATGGTGTCGAGCAGCGTCAGACCGGTAAACACCCGAATCGTCAGCTGCTGCTGCTGCGGGTCGAGCGACTGCCATGCCGGCAGATCGTTGGACAGCGGCACCTTCTCTGGCAGCCAGAAGTTGCTGGTAAGACGGTTCCACACTTCGAGATCTTTCTCGTCCTGGATGCGGTTCCAGTTAATCGCCTGAATCTGTTTAAGTTGCATAGTCATCATCACAGTGCACAGGAAACGCAGCCCTGTACCTCCGTGCCTTGTAGCGCCATCTGACGCAGTCGAATGTAATAGAGGGTTTTGATGCCTTTCTTCCAGGCGTAGATCTGCGCTTTGTTGATATCGCGCGTCGTGACGTCATCGCGGAAAAACAGCGTCAGCGACAGTCCCTGATCGACGTGCCGGGTGGCTTCGGCGTAAGTATCAATAATCGCTTCTGGACCAATCTGATAGGCATCCTGATACAGCTCAAGGTTGTCATTGGTCATAAACGGAGCCGGGTAATAGACGCGGCCGGTTTTGCCCTCTTTACGGATCTCAATGCGCGACACAATCGGGTGGATGCTCGACGTGGCGTGGTTGATGTAAGAGATGGAACCGGTCGGCGGAATCGCCTGCAGGTTCTGGTTATACAAACCGTGCTGCATCACCGACGCACGCAGCGCCTGCCAGTCCGCCTGGTCGGGCAGGGCGATGCCGGCATCGGCAAAAATCTGCGCCACCCGGGCAGTGCGCGGCTGCCAGCTGTGTTGGGTATATTTGTCGAAATAGGCACCGCTGGCGTACTGCGACCGCGCAAAGCCGTCAAAGCTCGCGCCGCGCTCCTGCGCCAGCAGGTTGGAGGTGCGCAGGGCGTGATACGTCACGCAGTAGAAATAGAGGTTGGTGAAATCCAGCGCCTCTGGCGAACCGTAAGCCATGCCTTCACGCGCCAGATAGCCGTGCAGGTTCATCTGCCCGAGACCGATAGCGTGTGAACGGCGATTGCCTTCCGCCACCGACGGCACGGAGGTGATGTCACTCATCTCGGAAACCGCCGTCAGTGCGCGCACCGCCACTTCCACGGTTTGCGCCAGATTACGCGAGTCCATGGCGTGGGCGATATTCAGGGAGCCGAGGTTACAGGAGATATCTTTGCCGACGCGGCGATAGCTCAGGTCGTCGTGATACTCGCTGGCGCTGTTAACCTGCAGGATCTCTGAACACAGGTTACTCATGTTGATGCGACCGGCAATCGGGTTGCTGCGGTTCACGCTGTCCTCATACATGATGTAGGGATAGCCGGACTCAAACTGAATTTCCGCCAGCGTCTGGAAGAAGTCGCGCGGCTTGATGAAGGTTTTACGGATGCGATCGTCGGCCAGCATCGCCTCGTAGTACTCGCTGATGCTGATATCAGCAAACGCCTTGCCATAAATACGCTCAACATCGTAAGGCGAAAACAGCGCCATATCGCGGTTCTCTTTGGCCAGCTGGAAGGTGATATCCGGAATCACCACGCCGAGCGACAGCGTTTTGATACGGATCTTCTCGTCAGCGTTTTCACGTTTGGTATCGAGGAAGCGCAGGATATCCGGATGGTGCGCATTCAGCCACACCGCGCCCGCGCCCTGACGCGCACCAAGCTGATTGGCGTAGGAGAACGCATCTTCCAGCATCTTCATCACCGGAATTACGCCGGACGACTGATTTTCAATGCGCTTGATCGGCGCGCCGGATTCACGCAGGTTGGAGAGCAGAAACGCCACGCCGCCACCGCGCTTCGACAGCTGCAACGCCGAATTCACCGCGCGGCCAATCGACTCCATATTGTCTTCAATGCGCAGCAGGAAGCAGGAGACCAGCTCGCCGCGCTGCTGTTTACCGCAGTTTAGGAACGTGGGCGTAGCCGGCTGGAAGCGACCGCTCAGCATCTCGGCCAGCAGTTCCCGCGCCAGCGTTTCATTGCCGCGCGCCAGCGTCAGCGCCACCATGCAGGCGCGCTGCTCAAAGGTTTCCAGATAGCGTTTGCCGTCGAAGGTTTTCAGCGTGTAGCTGGTATAAAACTTCCACGCACCGAGGAAGGTGTGAAAACGGAAGCCCCAGGCGTCAGCCTCTTCGTGCAGCTGGCACAGGAAGGCGAAATCGTACTGGTTCAGCACCCCGGCTTCATAATAGCCTTCGGCCACCAGATAGCGCAGACGCTCGCTGTGCGAGTCGAATGGCACGCTGTTGGGCTGGACGTGCTGCAGGAAGAACTGGCGTGTGGCTTCATGATCTTTGCTGAACTGGATGCGGCCATCGGCGTCATACAGGTTCAGCATCGCGTTGAGCGCGTGGTAGTCCAGCTGTGTGCTGTTCAGGGTGTCTGTCGTTGCCAAAATTGGGTCACTCCCGCTTTAACATGGGCAATATCGTCGGCGGTTCCCATCAGCTCAAAGCGGTAGAGATAAGGAACCTGACATTTCTGCGCAATGATGTCGCCCGCCAGGCAGAAGCCCGCGCCAAAGTTGCGATTGCCCGCAGCAATCACACCGCGAATACCGCGCCGGTTGGCGTCATCATTAAGGAACTGAATCACCTGTTTCGGCACTGCTCCACGCGCGCTGCCGCCGCCGTAGCTCGGCACCACTAAAATATAGGGCTGGTCGATGTGCAGGCGCTGCGTGGCGTCGAGCGGAATACGCCGCGCAGGCAGGCCGAGACGGGTGATAAACCGGTGCGTGTTTTCCGACTGGCTGGAAAAATAGACCAGTGGAAACATCGCTTTATCCCCCGACGGCAGCGAGCTGGCGCAGGCCGGCGATTTTGTCGGGACGAAAGCCGCTCCAGTGGTCGTTGTGCGTCATCACCACGGGCACCTGGCGATAGCCAAGCGATTTGAGCTGATCGATGGCTTCCGGCTGGGTATCGAGGTTAATCAGCTGGTAGTCGATGCCACTGCGATCCATGGCATTTTTGGTGGCGTCACACTGGACACACTGGCTCTTAGTGTAAATAATAATGCGCATGATTCGTATTTCCCTCTGGTTGTGGTCAGGTTGCGAGATACGAAGCAAAAACCCTTTTGCTGCGAACGTCGTCCCTGCTGACATCTGGTAGCGAGTTGATGTGTTGAATACTAGATGTAGTGGTATTGGTGGTCAAGCCTACCAGATATAGGGTTTTGTGATTTAAGCAGTCGGATTAGGGCTAATGCCAGCGATGATGCGCCCTGGCGCAGGGAAAAAATTTTTGTAAAGGGTTTTGCGGCAATTTTAACCAGCCTGGCAGCGGCCGCATCGGCGCGCTAATGCGGAGTGACGCGCAAAAAAAAGCCCCGCATACGCGAGGCTCCTGATGATTTTTTAGCGATTTAGCGGCGTGACATCAGCAGCGCGCCCAGCACCAGACCGACGGCGGCACCGACACCCACGCCGTACCACGGTTTGTCATGCACGTAGGCATCCACCTGATAACCCGCATCGCGCGCGGCCTGAGTCACGCGGTTGCCACTGCCGTTCAGTTTAGCGCGCGTCTGTTTCAGCAGGGCCTGCGCCTGGCTGCGTGCGCTATCCACTTCATCTTTGGCTTCGCTGCCGTAAGATTTCAGTAAGGCTTCCAGCGAATCGGCCAGTTCGTTTACATCCTGATTGATATCAATGTCATCGTTTTTGCTGGTTCGATTAAACATTTTTCGCTCCCTTTGACTTAAAACGTAATACTAAGTGTAGACGAAACGTGACTAAACGCAGCCGTGTGCCAGGCTTTAGGGAAATTCCGAATGTCCTGTGCTGTCGTGCTGATGTAAGGTTGCGGGGCTGTGAGAAGAGAGGAGCAAGCATGTATTTACGTCCGGATGAGGTAGCGCGCGTACTGGAAAAAGCAGGATTCGAAATGGACGTCCTGACACCCAAAACTTATGGTTATCGCCGTGGCGAAAACTACGTCTATGTGAATCGCGAAGCCCGCATGGGGCGCACAGCGTTGATCATTCATCCCACCCTGAAAGAAAAAAGTCAGCATTTCGCTGAACCCGCATCAGAGATGAAAACCTGCGACCACTACACGCAGTTCCCTCTCTACCTGATGGGAGATTCGCAGGAGCACTACGGTATTCCCCACGGTTTTAGCTCGCGCATGGCGCTGGAGCGTTATCTGCAGGGCGTCTTCGGCGCCTGACTGGTGTGCCCCGTCGCGGCGGGGCCGCACACGCTTTCCCAATCCTTACCCTTTCCCACGTTGCAAATTGCCGCGTGGATGCGTATAACTCTGTGTCCATATAGAAGTTTAGACGTCCATATGGATATAAAGAATGCAAACTGAACCGACGCCTTCGCAGGCAAACTTCAAGCGCAGCATGAAGGTGCGGCATCTGGTGATGCTGTCGCTCGGCGGCGTGATTGGCACCGGGCTGTTTTTCAACACCGGCTACATCATCTCCACCACCGGCGCAGCGGGCACGCTGCTGGCCTATCTGATTGGTGCGCTGGTGGTATGGCTGGTAATGGTGTGTCTTGGCGAACTTGCGGTGGCGATGCCGGAAACCGGCGCGTTTCACGTCTACGCCGCGCGCTACCTCAGTCCGGCGACCGGTTACACCGTGGCCTGGCTCTACTGGCTCACCTGGACGGTGGCGCTCGGCTCCAGCCTGACCGCCGCCGGTTTCTGCATGCAGTACTGGTTTCCGACGGTGCCGGTGTGGCTGTGGTGCCTGGTGTTCTGTGTCGCCATCTATCTGCTGAATAGTGTCTCGACGCGCTTCTTTGCCGAGGGGGAGTTCTGGTTCTCCATCATCAAAGTGATCACCATCATTGCCTTTATCGTGCTGGGCGCGGCGGCGATGCTGGGGTTCATCCCGATGAAAGACGGCAGCGCGGCGCCGGGATTACATAACCTGACGGCTTCCGGCTGGCTGCCGCACGGCACGCTGCCGATTCTGATGACCATGGTGGCGGTGAATTTTGCCTTCTCCGGGACCGAGCTGATCGGCATTGCGGCGGGTGAAACCGAGCAGCCGCAGAAAGCGCTGCCGCTGGCGATTCGCACCACCGTGGCGCGCCTGATCATCTTCTTTATCGGCACGGTGTTTGTGCTGGCCGCGCTGATCCCGATGGATCAGGCGGGCATCGTTAAAAGTCCGTTCGTACTGGTGTTCGAAAAGATCGGCATCCCGTACGCGGCGGATATTTTCAACTTCGTGATCCTCACCGCGATCCTGTCAGCGGCGAACTCCGGACTGTACGCCTCAGGACGGATGCTGTGGTCGCTGGCCAATGAAAACACGCTGCCGCGCTGCTTTGCCCGGGTCAACCGGCGCGGCATTCCGCAGCTGGCCATCACCGTGAGTATGCTCGGCGGCCTGCTGGCGCTGTTTTCCAGCGTGATCGCCCCGGATACGGTGTTTGTGGCACTGTCAGCGATTTCCGGCTTTGCCGTGGTAGCGGTGTGGCTCAGCATTTGCGCCTCACACTACATGTTTCGTCGTCGCTATCTGCAGGCGGGCAATACGCCGCAGCAGCTGGCGTACCGCGCGCCGTTCTATCCGCTGGTGCCGATCCTCGGATTTACCCTGTGTCTGCTGGCGTGCATCGGGCTGGCCTTTGACCCGTCACAGCGCATCGCGCTATGGTGCGGCATTCCTTTTGTACTGTTCTGCTACGCTGCTTATTATCTGACGCAAAAACGCCAACACGCTTTCAACGCTAAGGAGACCGATGATGTCGCGTAACCCCATCGCTGCGGCCCTGACTCACACTGATACCCTGATTCTGGATGGCGCGCTGGCGACAGAGCTGGAAGCGCGCGGCTGTAATCTGGCCGATACGCTGTGGTCAGCCAAAGTGCTGATGGAAAATCCCGAGCTGATTTATCAGGTGCACTATGACTACTTTGCCGCCGGCGCTAATGTGGCGATCACCGCCAGCTATCAGGCGACGCCGCTGGGTTTCGCCGCCCGCGGACTGGATAGCGGCCAGGCCAGCGCGCTGATCCGCCAGAGCGTGGCGCTGGCGCAGCGGGCGCGCGACGATTACCGTGCTGCTTCTGGCAGCGAGGCACCGCTGCTGGTGGCCGGATCGGTCGGTCCTTATGGCGCTTATCTGGCCAACGGCGCCGAGTATCGCGGCGACTACGCCTTGCCGGCTGCTGAAATGAAAGATTTCCACCGTCCGCGCGTGGCGGCGCTGCTGGAGGCGGGCGTGGATTTGCTGGCGTGTGAAACGCTGCCGTCGTTTGGTGAAATTCAGGCGCTGATTAGCCTGCTGGCGGAGTTTCCGCACAGCAGCGCGTGGTTCTCTTTCACGCTGCGCGATGCGCAACACCTGAGTGACGGTACGCCGCTGAGCAAGGTGGCGGAAGTCATCAATGCCGCGCCACAGGTGGTCGCTGTCGGCCTCAACTGCGTGGCGCTGGAGAGCGTGACGCCGGCGCTGCAAACGCTACAGGCGCTGACGGACAAGCCGCTGCTGGTCTATCCTAACTCCGGCGAGCAGTATGATGCGGTCAGCAAAAGCTGGCACTCGGCGCCGTCTGGCTGCACGCTGCACGATAAATTCCCCGAATGGCAACAGGCGGGCGCACGGCTGATAGGCGGCTGCTGTCGCACCACGCCACAGGATATCGCGGCGATTGCCGCCTGTTGTCAACCGTAATAAAGCGCAGAAAAGCGCCACTGATAGCGCGATTGAGGCGGGTGAAAAGGCAGAGAGGGCAGTTTAGACTGTCCTTTCTGATTCTGAAGCGGACCTGCTATGAACCTGCGACATCTTCTTCCCGCCTGTGCGCTGCTGCTGAGCGGCTGTGCCACCATTGTCGGCACCGAAACGCAACCGGTAAAAATTGACTCTGTGCCGCAGGGCGCGCGTTTCACCGTGCAGGATGAAACCGGCCGCGCGGTGGCGCAGGGCTATACGCCGCAGACGGTGGATCTGGCGAAATCCAATGGCACCTATTTCGGTAAGAAACATTATCAGGTGATGCTGGAGAGTCCGGGCTACGTGCCGCTGACGCTGCCCATCGAAGCCAGCGCCAACCTGTGGTACGTGCTGGGCAATATTCCGCTGCTCGGTTTCCCCGGCTGGCTGGTGGTCGATCCGTTTTATGGCGGCATGTATGACCTGAAGCCAGCGCACCCGCAGCCGCATCTCAACGTGGTCGGCGCGCGCGGCGGTTAATTTGCACGGATGCGTAGCGGCGCGATTTATCGCGCTTAGTTAAATACGCGCAATAAATTGCGCCGCTACGGTTCGTGCCGATGGTTATTATTGCGCGGTAGGCTTCACCATCGCATTACCGGATTTATGCTGCGCCAGGTACTGCTGCTGGAAAATGCACATGCGGATGGTGTTGCGGTACTCGCCGTTGATGAAAAACTCGTGCTTCAGCACGCCTTCCACCTCAAAACCGAGCTTGGTGTAGATATGAATCGCCTTCTCGTTCTCCTGATCGACAATCAGATACAGCTTGTAAAGATTGAGCACCGAAAAGCCGTAATCCATCGCCAGCTTTGCCGCCCTGCTGGCTAAGCCCTTGCCCTGATGCGCCGGGTCGATGATGATCTGAAACTCCGCCCGGCGATGCACGTGGTTGATCTCCACCAGCTCGACCAGCCCGGCTTTTTGCCCGTCGTGTTCCACCACAAAGCGCCGCTCGGTCTGATCGTGGATGTGCTTATCATACAGGTCAGAAAGCTCCACAAACGCTTCGTACGGCTCTTCAAACCAGTAGCGCATTACGCTGGCATTGTTATCCAGCTGATGGACAAAGTGCAGATCTTCCCGCTCCAGCGGACGTAATTTTACCGTCATACGGTGTTCCTTTAGATGACTGAATGGCTGTTGGGCAGCGGCGCAATCGACCTTCAGGATAAACCGCGCCGCGTTGCGCTCATGCCATGCTAACCAACAATCCGGCCCTGCGCCATGCGCGCGGCGCGATCGCACATATGATCGATCACGTCAGGATCGTGGCTGACCAGCACCATGGTCAGGCCATCATTCTGTTTGAGATCGTTAAGCAGGTTCAGGATCTCGGCCTGTACAGACATATCCAGCGCCGATGTCGGCTCATCCAGCAGCAGGATCTTAGGCTCCAGCAGCAGGGCGCGCACGATGGCCACGCGCTGACGCTGTCCGCCGGACAGCTGATGCGGATAGCGATCCGCCAGCGCCGGATCCAGCCCGACATGGCGGAAGCCCGCGTTGATGCGATCGTCGATGTTATCGCGTCGCAGCAGCTTAAGCGGTTCCGCCAGCGTGCGGCGCAGCCGGTGGCGCGGATGCAGCGAAGCGTAGGGATCCTGAAACACCATCTGCACATCGCGCCGCAGCTGGCCGGTAAAGGGTTTGCCCGGCTGTACGGCGGTGTTTGCCAGCGTCATCTGACCGTGCCAGTGCGGATTCAGTCCGGCCATCACCCACAGCAGCGACGATTTACCGCAGCCGGAAGGCCCTACCAGGCCGAAGCACTCGCCGGCCGCCACCTGCAGGTTCACATCGTGCACCACGGTGCGCAGTTCATAACCCTGTTTGTGCGAGACGCTCAGGTTGGCTAATTCAATCATGCATTTTCTCCAGCGCCGCGCGATCCAGCACCGGCAGACGTTCGCCATGCGTCGCTTTACCCGGACGGCAGGCCCACAGCGTGCGGGTATAAGGATGGCTGGCGTCTGACAGCTGCGCCGCCGGCAGCGTGTCCAGCAGGCGGCCTTTGTACATCACCATCACCCGCTGACAGTGCTCGGAA
Source organism: Pantoea sp. Pa-EAmG (assembly GCF_030024295.1). Classification (NCBI taxonomy): domain Bacteria; kingdom Pseudomonadati; phylum Pseudomonadota; class Gammaproteobacteria; order Enterobacterales; family Erwiniaceae; genus Pantoea; species Pantoea sp. Pa-EAmG. The sequence continues at coordinate 10,207 of NZ_JASEWO010000025.1, read as the reverse complement.
ACCTGTTGCAGATCGTGACTGATCAGCAGCAGGCCCATATTGCGCTGCTCCACCAGACGACGAATCAGCGCCAGCACCTGATCGCGCATGGCGTGATCGAGCGCCGAGGTCGGCTCATCGGCAATCAGCAGATCGGGATCGGTAATCAGTGCGATCGCCAGCATCACGCGCTGGCCCATGCCGCCGGAGAGCTGATGCGGATAGCGCTTCATCAGCTGGCGCGGATCGGGCAGGCCCACCGCGTCCAGCATCTCGCACACTTTCTCTTTGCGCTCGGCACGGCTCAGCTTGCGGTGCAGCACCAGCGGCTCTTCAACCTGCCAGCCAATGGTGCGCGTCGGGTTGAGCGCGTATTTCGGATCCTGCATGACCATCGCCACTTTGCCGCCGCGCAGGCCGATCCAGTCGCGCTCGCGCAGGTGCAGGGCGTCTGCGCCCGCCACCTGTAGCCGGTCAGCCTGCAGCTGCAGCGCGGGCGACAGCAGGCCCATCAGCGCACGCGCGGTCAGGGATTTGCCCGAGCCGGATTCGCCGACCAGCGCCACGCGTTCGCGGCCAAGGGTAAAGCTGATGTTATCCACCAGCAGCGCGTCGTGGCTGCGAATCGTCAGCCCCTGCGCATCAATTAACAGATCATTTGGCATGGCGGGTATCCAGTCGGTCACGCAGGCCGTCGCCTGTCAGATTAAACGCCAGGCTGGCGAACAGAATGGCTGCGCCGGGCGCTGCCGCCACCCACCATTGGTCGAAAATTACTTTACTGCCTTCTGCTACCATCGAGCCCCATTCGGCGGTTGGCGGCTGCACGCCCATGCCGAGGAAGCCCAGCCCGGCGGCAGAAAGAATAATCCCGCCGAGGCTCAGTGCGGCACGCACCACGGCGGTCGGCAGGCAGAGCGGCAGAATGTGGCCAAACATCAGGCGCAGGCCGGTAATGCCCTGCATGCGCGCGGCGGCGAGGTAATCGCTGCGGCGCAATGCCAGGGTTTCCGCGCGTGCCTGCCGGGCGAACGGCGGCCAGCTGGTGAGCGCCAGCGCCAGCGCGCCGTTCATCAGGCCCGGACCCAGCATCGCCACCAGCGCCAGCGCAATCACCAGGTTGGGCAGCGACAGAAAAATATCGGTGATGCGCATCAGCACGCGTTCGGTCCAGCCGCCGACGTAGCCGGCGGTGATGCCGACTAACAGGCCAACCGGAATGGTCAGCACCAGAATCAGCGACACCAGCAGCAGCGTCGGACGTGCGCCGTAGATCACGCGTGACAATAAATCGCGGCCGAAGCCGTCGGTGCCGAACCAGTGCAGCGCCGACGGTGCCAGCAGACGTTGTTCAATCACCTGCGCGTTAGGATCAAACGGCGCCAGCAGCGGTGCCAGCAGCGCCATGACCACCAGCACGATCACCAGCGTCAGGCCGATGGTCAGCGAAGTGATACGCGCCCGGCGCCGGCGCGGGCGCACGGTTTCCAGTTCATGAAGTTGTTGAGTCATCGGGTTCTCGGATCGGTTAACCAGGTGAGGGCGTCGGCCACGGCATTGAGCAGGATAAAGCAGCTGCCAATCAGCAACGTAGCGCCGAGAATCGCCGGAACATCTGCGGAAAACAGCGCGTTGGTCATGTAGCGACCGACGCCCGGCCAGGCGAATACGGTTTCCGTCAGCACGGACCCTTCCAGCAGCGTGGCGTAGGAGAGGGCGATAACGGTGATTAGCGTGCCCAGCACGTTGGGGAAAATATGACGCAGCAGAATGCGCGCCCGGCTAGCGCCTTTCGCGCGCGCCAGCACCACATACTCTTTGCTGCTCTCTTCCAGCAGCGCCGCGCGCAGCAGGCGCGTAATGCCTGCCATCGCCAGCAGGCCGAGAATCACCACCGGCAGCCACAGATGCGCAATTGCGTTGCGAAACATTTCCACATCGCCGGAGAGCCAGCTATCAATCAGTACAAAGCCGGTCTTCGGTTCAAGGGTATAAATCCAGATATCATCCAGCTGGCCCGGACCGGCGGACCAGTGCAGCACGGCGTAGAACAGCAGCAGGCCCAGCAGGCCGAGCCAGAACACCGGCACCGAGTAGCCCAGCAGCGAGATAAAGCGCGCCACGTTATCAATGACGCTGCCCGGTTTCCACGCCGCCAGCAGCGCGAGCGTCACGCCGAACACCGCAGCGAAAATCATCGAACAGGTCGCCAGCTCAAGCGTGGCGGGGAAGGTACGCATCAGGTCGGCGCTGACCGGCTGATTGGTCAGGTGCGACAGGCCGAGATTGCCCTGCGCCAGATGGCTGATATAGCGCCAGAACTGCACCAGCACCGGCTGATCCAGCCCAAGGTCGTGACGCACCTGAGCATAGGTGGCTTCGCTGGCGTGATCGCCGGCGATTTGCTGCACCGGGTCGACTGGCGACAGGTGCGACAGCATGAAAGTAAACGCTAACAAACCCACCAGCGTCACCAGCAGCGACAGCAGACTGGTGACGAGGCGGCTGAAGCGCTGCCAGAGTGGCCGGGCGAACCCGGCCGATGACGCTGACGCTGCCATTACTTCGAAACCTGCGCGTAATACACCATGTCCGGGTTGATCCCCTGCACATAGCCCTGCAGATTGTCGCGCAGCGCAATCAGGTTACGCGCCTGCAGGCCAATCACATACGGCGAGTTCTTCAGCACTTCACGCTGCATCGCCTGATAAAGCGCAACGCGCTTATTGCTGTCGGCTTCGGCCGTCGCCGCCAGCGTCTGTTTGCTCAGCTCCGGGATGTGCCAGTCTGAACGGTAAGCAATGGTTTTGCTGCCATCTTCCGGGTTGTAAGCGAAGGACGCGGCGTTCGTGTTCGGGTCGAAGTAATCCGCGCCCCAGGCGTTGAGCGTAGCTTCATACTGATGCGCCTTCACGCGGGTGGAGACTTCAGAGCTTAAGCCCGGCTGCACTTCCACCTTCACGCCGCCTTTGGCGAAGCTGCCCTGCAGCGCCTGCGCGATATCAAGGTACGGCGGCTGATTGCTGGTGGAGAGCTTAAAGCTGACGTTGGTCAGGCCGGCCTTTTGCAGAATCGCTTTGGCTTTCTCTGGATCGTAGCTGTAAGGCGTGTCGTTCAGCGCACCGAGGAAACCCTTCGGCAGGAAGGTCTGGTGCACTTCAAACTGGCCTTTCAGCAGGTCATTGGCGATACCTTTATAGTCGAACAGGTAGCGTGCCGCTTCCCACAGCGCCGGGTTCTTCAGTACCGGATTGGCACCAACGTTGAACTGAATGTAGTAGAGCGACGCCATCGGAATCGCTTCGGTCTTCACGCCGGCTTTGCCCTTCAGCGCAGCGATCTGATCAGCACCGAGGTTACGCGCGATATCGACATCGCCCTGTTCCAGCAGCAGACGGCGCGCCGCTGGCTCCGGCACGTTTTTGATCAGGATGTTTTTCAGCTTCGGCGCACCGGCCGGTGAGGTCGGGTTGGCGCTAAGCAGTATCGCTTCATGCAGCACCACTTTGCGAATCTGGAACGGGCCGCTGCCGGCCGAGTGGGTGCCGAGCCATGCATGGCCGAAATCACCGTTTTTGGCGTTGGCCTGCGCGGTTTTTTCATCAACGATCGAGGAGACCGGCGCGGACAGCAGGCTCAGCACATAGGCCGGGCTGACGTTGGCGCTCCAGCTAATCTGCACGTGGTCTTCATCGACCTTTTTCAGGAAGCTGTCAACGTTGTCTTTGTTCCAGCCGAGCTGGGTCAGAATAAAGGACGGATCGAGGTTGAGTTTCACCACGCGGCCCAGCGAGAAAATGACATCTTCCGGGCGCAGCGGATTACCGCTGGCGAATTTCGCGTCTTTGCGCAGCGCAAACGTCAGGCTGCGGTTATCACTGCCCGGCTGCCACGACGTCGCCAGCGTTGGCTTGAGATCGGTCGGATTAGCCGGATCGGACTGCACCAGGCGCTGATAAATGTTAGTGAACGCTTGCACGGTAGTCAGTTCAAAGCCCTGGGCCGGATCAAAGCTGTCCGCATCATCCGTAGACTGCGCAATCACCAGCGTATCTTTCGGCGTGGCGGCCTGCGCGGAGAAGGCGGCTACCAGCGACAGTGCCAGCAGTGAGGGAATAATTTTTTTCATGTTGTTTCCTTGCCTTAAAAAAGTAACGCGAGTTTACGAGAGCGCTACAGTGAAGAATAGTCAATTTATGGCTATGCATATGCCGTAATGTTCTAAGCGGTGCGCTTCAGTTATAAGCAAGGTAGCGTGATGCGGTCGGATTAATCTGGCACACCTTATTTCCGCGCGCTTTATCAACCAAATCGCAACGAAAATTAAATCAATCTAAACCACCGGATAATTAACTTTACTTCGCTTCTCGCCCTCCTATAATAGCCGCAACTTCACACAGGAGAATTCAGTTGGACAGTCACCCTTATCGATGGCAATACAAGGCAAGCTGACGCGCGAATTCTTTTGTCGCTGCTTGCCAACATGGCGGGCAGCAATCCTCACCTCTTTCTGATGATTGTTCCCTGATAATGACACAGCAACGGGTTGATGCCCGTGGGAATAGCATCATGCACATGATTTTAAACGCCCTTTTTCCTCCGCCTCGATGCGCGCGCTGATCTTCAGCGTGCTGAGCGTCCCTGCGCGTTAAGCCGCTTCAGGCTGCTGCTGCGCGCAGCGTTATCCAGGATTATGTTATTTCACTCGTTATTCAGCGAGCGACTTTGTTCGCCCATTATTTCCGGGAGGTAATATGGAAATTCCCGACAGGTTATTTTTAATTTAATCCGGTCACGCCGTGACAATTAATACTTTCAACTTGTGCGCCTGGCGCACAGGGACCGTTATTGCCGTAAAAAAATAAACGAGGAATGTCATCATGACTGACATGAAACTCAACCAGGAAAAAAAAGCCTGGAACACCGTGCGCCCGGCACGTCAGAAAACCGCACGCTATCTGATTGAAGATGAAGCCGCTTTTACCGCCGACGAAACGCTGCTGCGCCTGCGCAGCGATGCGCTGGGACTGCTGGAGCGCGAAGCGGAAGCGCGACTGCAGATTTATGGTCGCAATCAGGTGGAGCATGATAAAGCGCCACCGGCGCTGGTGCAGCTGATTCAGGCTTTCAATAATCCGTTCATTTATGTGCTGCTGGCGCTGGCGCTGGTGAGCTTTTTCACCGACTACTGGATGCCGCTGCGCCATGGCGAGGAGACCGATCTGACCGGTGTCATCATCATTGTGACGATGGTAACGCTCAGCGGTTTGCTGCGCTTCTGGCAGGAGTTCCGCACCAACAAAGCGGCACAGGCGCTGAAATCGATGGTGCGCACCACCGCCACCGTGCTGCGCCGGGAATCGGTACAGCAGGCGCCGCAGAAACAGGAAGTGGACATCACCAGCCTGGTGCCGGGTGACATCATCTATCTCTCGGCGGGCGATCTGGTGCCAGCCGATGTGCGGCTGCTCGACTCACGCGATCTGTTTATCAGCCAGGCAATTCTGACCGGCGAATCGTTGCCGGTGGAGAAATATGACGTCACCGGTCACGTGGCCAGCAAGCAGGCCAGCGCCAGCGACAAAGATGCGTCGCTGCTGGAACTGGGCAGCGTATGCCTGATGGGCACCAACGTCTCCAGCGGCAGCGCCAAAGCGGTGGTGGTCGCCACCGGCGGGGAAACTTACTTCGGCAGCCTGGCGAAATCGATTGTTGGTAACCGCACACAAACCGCTTTCGATCGCGGCGTGAACAGCGTCAGCTGGCTGCTGATTCGCTTCATGCTGGTGATGGTGCCGGTGGTGCTGCTGATTAACGGCCTGACCAAAGGCGACTGGCTGGATGCTTCGCTGTTCGCGCTGGCGGTAGCGGTGGGGCTGACGCCGGAAATGCTGCCGATGATTGTCAGCTCGAATCTGGCTAAAGGGGCGATTGCTATGTCGCGCCGTAAAGTGATCGTTAAACGCCTGAACGCGATCCAGAACCTCGGCGCCATGGACATTCTGTGTACCGACAAAACCGGCACGCTGACCCAGGACAACATTATCCTGGAGCACCATCTCGACTGTGCCGGGGTAGAGAACTCGCGCGTCCTGATGCTGAGCTGGCTCAACAGCCATTACCAGAGCGGCACGCCTAACCTGATGGATCGCGCCATCCTGCGCTACGGCAAAGGGCGCATTAGCGCGGACATGAGCGACTACTACAGCAAAGTGGATGAGCTGCCGTTTGATTTTGTGCGGCGTCGCGTTTCGGTGGTGGTGCGCGATCGCCGCCTCAACCAGCAGATGCTGATCTGTAAGGGCGCGGTCGAGGAGATGCTGAGCATTGCCAGCGCCGAGCGCGAAGGCAAACTGATTCAGCCGCTCAATGAAACCCGTCGCGCGGAGCTGCTGGCGCTGGCGCATCAGTACAATCAGCAGGGCTTCCGCGTGCTGCTGGTGGCCAGCCGCGCCCTGGCGGAGCCGGGCCTGCAACAGGCGCTGAGCGTCGCGGATGAACAGGGGCTGACCATCGAAGGGTTGCTGACCTTCCTCGATCCGCCGAAGGAGAGTGCGGCGAAGGCGATTACCGCGCTGAACGAGAACGGCGTAACGGTCAAAGTGCTGACCGGCGATAATCCGGTAGTTACGGCGCGCATCTGTCAGCAGGTGGGCATCGACTGTGGCGAGATCCTCACCGGCGAGGCGATTGCGGCGATGAGCGATGAGCAGCTGGCGCAGGCCGCGGCGCGCAGCTCGGTGTTTGCTAAACTGACGCCGTTGCAGAAGTCACGCATCCTGCGTGCACTGCAGCAGCAGGGCCATACGGTGGGTTTTCTCGGTGACGGCATCAATGATGCGCCGGCGCTGCGTGACGCCGATGTGGGGATCTCGGTCGACAGCGCGGCGGACATCGCCAAAGAGTCTTCAGACATCATCCTGCTGGAAAAGGATTTGATGGTGCTGGAAGAGGGCGTGATGAAGGGGCGCGAGACCTTCGGCAACATCATCAAGTACCTGAACATGACCGCCAGCTCCAACTTCGGCAATGTGTTCTCGGTGCTTGTGGCGAGCGCGTTCATTCCGTTCCTGCCGATGCTGGCGATTCACCTGCTGATTCAGAACCTGATGTACGATCTGTCACAACTGGCGCTGCCGTGGGACAAAATGGATCGCGAGTTCCTGCGCAAACCGCGCAAATGGGACGCGCGCAACATCAAACGCTTTATGCTGTGGATTGGGCCAACGTCGTCCATCTTTGACATCACCACCTTTGCGCTGATGTGGTACGTGTTCGCGGCGAATACCCCAGCGATGCAGTCGCTGTTCCAGTCTGGCTGGTTTGTGGAAGGGCTGCTGTCGCAGACGCTGGTGGTGCACATGCTGCGCACGCGCAAGATTCCGTTTATCCAGAGCCGCGCGGCGCTGCCGGTGCTGCTGACCACCGCCTGCGTAATGATTGCCGGCATTCTGCTGCCGTTCTCGCCGCTCGGCGCGATGGTCGGCCTGGTGCCGCTGCCATGGAGCTATTTCCCGTGGCTGCTGGCCACGCTGCTCGGTTACTGCCTGGTGGCGCAGGGCATGAAAACGCTGTACATCAAGCGTTTTGGCCAGTGGTTCTGAGTGCAGGAGGCGCGATGAAGCAACGCAATCTGGATAAAACGGTGTGCCACCTGCTGATAATTATGGTGGTCATCGTCGTGCTAACGTTAATGTTCCGGTAAGGACAACAGGGCAGGGTATCCTGCCCTTTTTCGTGGCACACCAACCAGCGAGAGACAGATGAGCCAACAACAGCGAGCATTGATTATTGGGGCGTCAAAAGGCATTGGCCTGGCCGTGGTGCAGCAACTACTGCAGGCGGGCTGGCAGGTGACCGCCACCTACCGTTCCACGGCGGTTTCGTTTCAGCATCCGCAGCTGCAGTGGCTGGCACTGGATATCACCGATGGCGCGCAGCGTGACGCGCTGGTCCGGCAGCTCGGCGACGCACCCTTTGATTGCATTCTGATTAACGCCGGGATTCTCGGTCCGCACGCATCGCAGCTGCGCGACGTGGACGATGCGCAGCTCAGCGAGCTGTTCTTTACCAATGCGGTGGCGCCGGTGCGCCTGGCGGAGAGCCTGCTGCCGCTGCTGCGCGATAAACAGAGCGTGCTGGGCCTGACCACGTCGCGTCTCGCCAGCCTCAACGAGAACCGTGACGCGGCGATGCCGTTCTACTCAGCCAGCAAAGCGGCGCTGAATATGCTGAGCCGCGCGCTGGCGACGCAGATGCACCAGCAGGGCAGCACGCTGCTGTCATTGCATCCGGGCTGGGTAAAAACCGACATGGGCGGTGAGGGCGCGGATATCACCGTCACCGAGAGTGCGCAGGGCATGGTCACGCAGCTGCAGCAGTTTAGCGGGCGTGGCGGCCATCATTACGTGGATTACCGCGGCCAGTTGCTGAACTGGTAATGATTAACCTGCTGGTTAGCGCCAGCAGGTTTTTTTCTTACTCGTCCGGCGAATAGTACTGCACGCCGATTTCGATACGTTCGCGACCGCTTGCTACGCGGTGGCGGTTGGTATCGCGCAGCGAATAGATGCAGCCGCAATACTCCTGCTGATAGAAGCGCTCGCGCTTGCTGATCTCGATCATGCGCGACGAACCGCCACCTTTACGCCAGTTAAACTCCCAGTACAGCATATCCGGATAGCGCGCCGCCGCGCGTACGCCGCAGTCGTTGATTTGCTGCATATTCTTCCAGCGCGAAATGCCGAGTGAACTGGTGATCACCGGGAAGCCGTGTTCATGCGCGTACAGCGCGGTGCGCTCGAAGCGCATGTCGAAACACATGGTGCAGCGCACGCCGCGCTCCGGCTCCCACTCCATGCCACGCGCGCGCTCGAACCAGTTGTCTTTGTCGTAATCGGCATCAACAAAAGGCACGCCAAACTGCTCGGCAAAGCGGATGTTCTCCTCTTTGCGCAGCTCGTACTCTTTCAGCGGATGGATGTTCGGGTTGTAGAAGAAGATGGTGTAATCGATGCCGGAAGCCAGCATCGCTTCCATCACTTCTCCCGAGCAGGGAGCGCAGCAGGAGTGCAGCAGCACTTTATTGTGGCCATTCGGCAAGGGCAGCGGCTGGCGTTGAAATGTATCGGACATAAAGTTAATTAATGGTTAAGGGCGATGCGGCAAGTGTAGGGGCAAAGGCCGGCCGATGCAAAGCGTCGGTGGCGTTTCAGGGAGGGGGCCTGTGGCGCTGCGTGGTACCCGTTCGCCGGGGATGCTTAGCGGCGCGATTCATCGCGTAATACATTGCGCCGCTTGCAGGGGCAATGACCCACCTTCGCGCATCACTGCGCAGGCTGCGCGAAGTCAGGTCTCGTCGTGAATAGTGGTTGACGCACCGTTCTGCTGCACCGAGCGGATGCCATTTTCCGCCGCCTGTTTTGAGCTGTACATCTCGCTGGTGGCAATGGTTTCGCCGTTGCTGGCTTTAAGCACAAACCAGTATTTCTGTGACAATGCTGTATCACTTTTTCTCAGTACGTAATATCCCATGTGCTTTCTCCTTGTACCGGCACCCGATGGCCGGTTCGCTTACTATTCGCGCAGCCTGCTTATTAATCAATCACTGATTAGGAATTTGCCCGAATTCAGGAGCGGGATCGCAGCGTTTTGTATCAATCCGGTTGCTGGCAGGCACAAAAAAGGCCGCATCGCGGACTTTTGGGGTAATGAGTTGGTGTTTATCACGCGGGTAAAGCCGTGATGTTCATGAATCGGGTAAATGCTTTACTGCGGGAGACACCTTTCGGATCGCTGAAAAATGGCAGCTGGAATTTCGGTGAATCTTCCAGTGTCAGGCTCCAGATATAATCACCGATAAAACGAAACTGAAGTGAATGGTCACTGATATGCAACTGCTCAAATGTGCCGGATTTATACTCATTGCCAATAGTGACAATTTCCTGAATGCCCTGAGAGGAATCAATCAGCACAATAGTCAGTGATTCCTCGTAGAGCACGTCATCCGTGACAAACAGGATATAGCGGTTATCAGTCACTTTGACTGCTGCCTCAAGGATTTTTCCGGGGATGATTATGCCGGTAGAACTACCGCTGAGTAATACCTCTGATTTCGCCTGTTCGCGGTCCGTTGCGTGTTGCACCTCACCCAAAGATACATCATTAACTTTTTGCATCAGCGCCAAATACATCGCATTTGCCATTCCGCGAGAGCAGCTCCTGCGAA
>NZ_JASEWO010000400.1:0-723 GCF_030024295.1 Pantoea sp. Pa-EAmG | reverse complement strand
TTGTTAACCGCATTAACGCGTTTAAGCCTAGCGCAGAACGTCCCTTCGTGCTGGGCTTGCCAACCGGTGGTACGCCACTGGAAGCTTACAAGCACCTGATTGATATGCACAAAGCGGGCCAGGTTAGTTTCAAGCATGTGGTGACGTTCAATATGGATGAATACGTGGGCCTGCCAAAAGAGCATCCGGAAAGCTACCACAGCTTCATGTACCGCAACTTTTTCGATCACGTTGATATTCAACCAGAAAATATCAATCTTCTGAATGGCAATGCGCCAGATATTGACGCAGAATGTCGCCAGTACGAAGAGAAGATTCGCTCTTACGGTAAAATTAATCTGTTTATGGGCGGCGTGGGCAACGACGGACACATTGCCTTTAATGAGCCGGCTTCTTCACTCTCTTCCCGCACCCGCATCAAAACCCTGACGCACGATACCCGCATCGCCAACTCGCGTTTCTTTAACGGCGATGTCGATCAGGTGCCAAAGTACGCTCTGACCGTGGGTGTGGGTACGCTTCTGGATGCCGAAGAAGTGATGATTCTGGTGACGGGCCATCTTAAAGCGCAGGCGTTGCAGGCCGCTGTAGAAGGTAACGTTAATCATATGTGGACCATCAGCTGCCTGCAGCTGCATGCGAAATCTGTGGTGGTGTGTGACGAACCGGCCACCATGGAACTGAAAGTGAAAACCGTGAAATATTTCCGCGAAATGGAAGCGG
>NZ_JASEWO010000200.1:0-7413 GCF_030024295.1 Pantoea sp. Pa-EAmG | reverse complement strand
AGCTGGCCCAAACGCCAAACCCGAGATTCTCAAAGGTGGCGTAGTATACGCCGCTAAGCCGAAGTGCTCAAGTCCCGAACAGATAAAGATCCCTCCGGATCGCGCAAAAACGCCGGATTTCTGCCCAGTTGACGCCGCGAATTACAGCCAGCCGCGCTCGGCGAAAGAGGTAAACTCGCCGTGACCAATCACCAGATGATCTAATAAGCGGATATTCAACAGCGCGCAGGCCTGCGCCACCTTGCTGGTAATCTCACGATCGGCACGGCTCGGTTCCGCCATGCCGGACGGATGATTGTGCGCCAGTATCACCGCCGCCGCGTTGAGCTTTAGCGCCTCACGCACGATTTCACGCGGATGCACTTCCACGCTGGCAATGGAGCCGGAAAACATCTTCTGCGCCTGCAAAACGCGGTGCTGGTTATCCAGAAACAGCGCCATAAAGATTTCACGCTCCTGATGTGCCAGCACGCTTTGCAGGTAGTGGCGCGTGACCTGCGGATTCTCCATCACATTTTCGCGCGCCAGCTGGCTGGCAAAAAAGCGCCGCCCCAGTTCCGCAATGGCATGCAGTTGCGTCATTTTGGCGCTGCCGACGCCCTTTATCTGTCCGAGCTCCTCTTTACTGGCGGTCATGATGCGATACAGCGAACCGAATTCATTCAGCATCAGCCGCGCCAGCCCCATCACGCTGTTGCCGCGCGTGCCGGTACGTAAAAAGATCGCCAGCAGTTCGGCATCGCTTAGCGCCTCGGCGCCCAGCAGCGTCAGTTTTTCCCGTGGTGCCAGTTCCGTCATCGTTCCGCCCTCCCTGCAATTCCGCCATTCTGCGCCGGTGCATTGCAGGCCACCAGCGGCGCGTAACAAATTCCAGAGCCGGCTCGCAAAGGGCGCAGGCAGTGAAAAGGCGGGTCGCCGATTTTGTGATAAAGTTGCCTGCATCTGTCGCGCAAGGCGCGGCACTCTGCGTTGAAGTGAGGCAAACAACATGATGGGATTAGCCGGAAAAAAAATTCTGCTGGGCGTCAGTGGCGGCATCGCGGCCTATAAAGCACCGGAACTGGTGCGCCGTCTGCGCGATCGCGGCGCGGATGTCCGCGTGATGATGACCGATGCAGCCAAAGCCTTTATTACGCCGCTCAGCCTGCAGGCGGTTTCCGGCTATCCGGTGTTTGATGACCTGCTCGACCCGGCGGCCGAAGCGGCAATGGGCCATATCGAACTGGCAAAATGGGCCGATTTGATTGTGCTTGCGCCCGCAACCGCCGATTTGATTGCACGCATTACCGCCGGCATGGCAAACGACCTGGTCACCACCGCCTGCCTGGCCAGCGCGGCACCGGTCGCCATCGTGCCGGCCATGAACCAGCAGATGTACCGCGCGGCAGTAACGCAGGAGAATCTGCAGCGTCTGGCGCAGCGCGGCGTGCTGGTCTGGGGACCGGACAGCGGCAGCCAGGCGTGCGGTGATATCGGCCCGGGCCGCATGCTGGACCCGCTGGCCATCGTTGCGCATGCGCTGGAGTGGGCCGCGCCCGTCAACGATCTGCAACATCTCAACATTATGATCACCGCCGGTCCGACGCGTGAAGCGCTGGATCCGGTGCGCTATATCAGTAATCACAGCTCCGGCAAGATGGGCTATGCGGTTGCGGCGGCGGCGGCAAAGCGCGGCGCAAACGTGACGCTGATTTCCGGTCCGGTGAACTTAGCCACGCCCGCCGGCGTGACGCGCATTGATGTCAACAGCGCACTGGAGATGGAAGCGGCGGTGATGGCGCAAATCAGCCAACAAGATATTTTCATTGCCAGCGCAGCCGTGGCAGACTACCGGGCGGCAAACATTGCCGCAGAGAAAATTAAAAAACAGGGTGGCGATGATAACGTCACGCTGCAGCTGGTGAAGAACCCGGATATTGTCGCAGGCGTCGCGGCGCTCAAAGTGCAGCGCCCTTTCGTGGTGGGATTTGCTGCCGAAACCCAGAATGTGGAAGAATACGCGCGGCAAAAACGGGTGCGGAAAAACCTGGACCTGATTTGCGCCAACGATGTGGCGCAGGCCGGACAGGGCTTCAATAGCGACACCAATGCTCTTCACCTTTTTTGGCAGGAAGGAGAGAAAGTCTTACCGCTCAGTGATAAGACGCTCCTTGGCCAACAATTAATAGACGAGATTGTCAGCCGTTATGATGAAAAAAATCGACGTTAAAATTCTTGATGCGCGTGTGGGTAATGAATTCCCGCTGCCAACTTATGCAACCCCAGGTTCTGCAGGCCTCGATCTTCGCGCCTGCCTGGATGGCGCTTTGGAAATCACGCCAGGCATGACCACGTTGGTGCCTACCGGTTTGGCGATTCACATTGCCGACCCTTCACTGGCAGCAGTGATTCTGCCGCGTTCGGGCCTCGGTCATAAGCACGGCATCGTGCTGGGTAACCTGGTCGGCTTGATTGACTCCGATTATCAGGGGCAGTTAATGGTGTCTGTCTGGAACCGTGGCCAGGATAGCTTCACACTGCAACCAGGTGACCGCCTGGCGCAGCTGGTGTTCGTACCCGTTGTGCAAGCCGAATTCAATCTGGTGGAAGAATTCGACACCAGCGATCGCGGTGCAGGCGGCTTTGGTCACTCTGGCCGCCAGTAACACGCGACACTTTTCGCTAAGCCATCTTTTTATTTCTCATCGCCACGGGCCATTGCGCTTGTAGTAGATGAGGCAGTATTGCCTGTTTTTGGTGAATCTCAGGGGTCTTGAAGGTCATGGCAGAAAAAAAAGTCGCGAAACGGAATCGTCGCGAAGAGATTTTGCAGGCGCTGGCGCAAATGCTGGAGTCGGGCGATGGCAGTCAGCGTATCACCACCGCCAAGCTGGCCGCCAATGTCGGCGTTTCGGAAGCGGCGTTATATCGCCACTTTCCCAGCAAAACGCGCATGTTTGATAGCCTGATTGAGTTTATTGAAGACAGTCTGATTACCCGCATCAATCTGATCCTGAAAGATGAAAAAGAGACGATGGCGCGTCTGCGTCTGATCGTGCAATTGCTGCTGGGATTTGGTGAGCGTAATCCAGGGCTGACGCGCATCCTGACCGGCCACGCGCTGATGTTTGAACAGGATCGCCTGCAGGGGCGCATTAATCAGCTGTTTGAACGTATTGAAGTTCAGCTGCGCCAGGTGATGAAAGAGAAGAAGATGCGCGACGGCGAAGGTTTCCAGACTGATGAGACGCTGCTCGCCAGTCAGCTGCTGGCATTCTGCGAAGGTTTGCTGTCACGCTATGTGCGCTCGGAGTTCCGTTATCGTCCGACCGCCGATTTCGACAGCCGCTGGCCGCTGATTGCCGCACAGCTGGTTTAATACGCACAGCGGATTTGTAGCGGCGCGATCCATCGCGCAATAAATTGCGCCGCTACGCTATCGTGCGGCGCTGACTACCGCGCTAAACCTTAAATACCGTACTCTTTGCGATACGCCTTCACCTTCGCCAGATGGTCGGCCATCTCTGGCTTCTCCGCCAGGTAATCAATCAGCTCGCTCAGCGTAATGATCGCCGTGACCTTGCACTGATAATCGCGCTCCACTTCCTGAATCGCGGAAATCTCGCCACGGCCACGCTCCTGGCGGTCGAGTGAAATCAGCACGCCGGCCAGCGTGGCGTTGTGGGCGTTGATGATGTCCATCGATTCACGAATTGCCGTGCCGGCGGTGATCACATCATCGACCAGCATCACTTTGCCCTGCAGCGGGCTGCCCACCAGTAAACCGCCTTCGCCGTGATCTTTGGCCTCTTTACGGTTAAAACAGTACGGCACATCGCGGTCATGATGATCGGCCAGCGCCACGGCGGTAGTGGTCGCAATCGGAATGCCTTTGTAGGCCGGGCCAAACAGCAGGTCGAAATCGACGCCGCCATCCACCAGCGCCTGCGCATAGAAACGGCCCAGCAGCGCTAAATCGCGCCCGGTATTGAACAGACCGGCATTAAAGAAATAGGGACTTTTGCGGCCGGACTTCAGGGTGAACTCACCAAACTTTAATACCCCTTTGTTCAGGGCGAACTCAATAAACTGACGCTGCCAGGCTTTCATTTCTCACTCCTCAAATAAAGAAAAGGCGACTCTGTGGTCGCCTGTTACATCAATCAATTAACGCCGCTTTCTGCGCCTGAATCAGCTGCTCAATGCCGCCGCGCGCCAGCGCCAGCAGCTGCAACAATTCGTCATGGCTGAACGGCTCGCCTTCTGCGGTGCCCTGCACCTCAATCATGCGGCCATCTTCGGTCATCACCACATTCATATCCGTTTCAGCGGCGGAGTCTTCGACATACTCTAAATCACACACCGCTTCACCGGCCACGATGCCGACCGAAATCGCCGCTACCATGCCTTTGAGCGGGCTGGCTTTCAGTTTACCGGCTGCCACCAGCGCGTTCAGCGCATCCGCCAGCGCCACGCAGGCACCGGTGATTGCCGCGGTGCGCGTGCCGCCGTCGGCCTGAATTACGTCGCAGTCAAGCGTGATGGTGAATTCACCCAGCGCCTGCAGATCAACCGCCGCACGCAGCGAGCGGGCGATAAGGCGCTGGATTTCCAGCGTACGTCCGCCCTGCTTGCCTTTGGCGGCTTCACGCGCCATACGGCTGTGCGTCGAACGCGGCAGCATGCCATATTCAGCGGTTACCCAGCCCTGACCTTTGCCTTTGAGAAAACGCGGCACGCCCTCTTCAACGGTCGCGGTGCACAGGACTTTGGTTTCGCCGAACTCGACAAGAACCGAGCCTTCCGCATGTTTGGTAAAGTGACGAGTGAGGGTGACGGGACGCACTTCAGAAGTGCTACGGCCTGCTGGACGCATGGTTTCTCTCCGGCTTGCTTGGGTTTGGCTGCGCATTATACGGACTTCACAGGCGGCTGTCCTGCCCGCGTGCAGCCAGCGCGTGTTACAGCGCCGCGCACACCAGCGAGTCGATACGCGTCACCGGTTGTGTCGCAAAACGATGTTTAAACTTGTCGCGCAGCGCATTAATGCTTTCGGAGCTGGCCCGATCCGCCGGATGAAGCAGTACCAGTACCTTGCGATTCCCCTGCGGGCCGCGGGCATCGTAAATCGTCAGCGGCGAGGGAAAGTGCGGCGTGATGTCGCGTTCAGCAAACTGCGACCAGCCCGCTGCGCCAGCGGAGGACGGCAGGTCAAACCACAGCGTGGTTTGCATCATCATCTCGCCGGCCCCGCACACGGCCACGGGCGCGGTGTGCGGCGGAATAACCTGCGGGGTGGGCGGAGAAGTCTGACATCCGCTTAACATCATGGCGAAGCCCAGCGGCCTCATCCATTTATTCAACATCTTAGCCTCAGAAGTTGCCTGTCTCATCTGTCACAGCATAGGCCGCCGATGACCATTCCGTCATCATTTTTGCTTTCAGCTGCAGCAGGCTTTCATCTGTTGGATAGAGAGTCAGCGCCTGACGCAGCAGCCTGCGCGAGCGCTGATAGTGACGCAGATGCCACTCAATCATCACCGCATTACGGAACACGTTGAGATCGTTATGGCGCTCCAGCCACAGCGATGACTGCTGCACAAAGCGCGCCAGAAGGCGCTCATCCCGCGTCTGGTTGTAGCGCATCAGGCAATGCACCATTTCGCCGAACTCATAGCGCTCGCCCTGAATCCACGGATTCCACAGCTGATCGCGTGAAGGATAGGAGAGGAACTGACCGCGCTCCGCCTGGGTGAGCAGCGCGTTGGTCTGCAGGCCGCTGAAGAAGAACAGCATCAGCGCAATCGCGCCGCCGGCCATGTTCAGGCGCAGCATACGCGACGGCAGACCCGGCGTCGCAGGTTCAATCATTGACCGATCTTCGGGCTGACGTAACGCCAGATGGGTAAGCAGCATCAGCAGCCACAGATGCGGTAGCGATTGATAGAGCGGAAACTCGACCATGCTATGCAGCATGACGGGCAGCGTCAGACTCCATAGCATCAGGCGCTGCGGCTGACTACGCCAGCGCCACAACGGCGTCAGCCAGGCCAGCAACACGGCGGTGAAGCCTACCATCGGCAAAACCCCGCCTTCCACCCAGCTATACAGCCACTCGTTATGGGGATGGGTGGCATTAAAATCGTCCGGGTAAATCGCGTCCGCCATGCGTATCCGCGAAAAATGAAACTCAAACTGGCCAAAGCCCCAGCCGCTGAACGGTTTTTCCATAATCATGCGCAGCGTGTATTCCAGCAGCTGCTGGCGCGCCAGGTCGGACGACGCAAATTCACGCATGCCCGGCGCTAATTCACTGCGCAGCAGCAGGGCGCACAGCACGGCCAGCGCCATCACCATGACGATCCTGATGATTACCGCGCGCTGGCGACGATCGCACACCAGCAGCATCACCAGCAGCGCCAGCGCAAAACCAAACGCACCGGTACGCGACTGCGTCAGAAGCAGTGCCAGGCTGTTGATCAGCACTGCCGGCAACAGCAAGAGGCGGTGCCTGATGTCAGATTGCAGACAGAGCCAGACCGTAGCCGCCAGACCGGTCGCCAGAAAGCTGGCCAGCAAATTGAACTGCTGAAAAATACCGTAAGGGCGAATCTGGCCGGCGTGATAGCGAAACTCCATCAGCGTTTGCAGCTGAACCGGAAAGCAGGTCTGCGCAATCGCCAGCAGCGCCTGCAAGGTGCTGAGCAATACGATGCCGGCAATAATTTTCTGACGCTGTTGCCAGAGCTGCGGCATCAGGCCCAGCAGCAGCCACAGAATGAGTATGGCGCTGAGCCCCAGTAGCCGGATCACGCCGGTCAGCAGTCCGTTATCGTTCTCCTGCAGGATCACCGCCAGCGCAAAGCAAAACAGCATCAGCAACAGCGCATGCGTCATGACGTTGTCGTCAATTAAATCGCGCGGCTGGCGCCAGTTCTTCAACAGCAGCGTGGCCGCCAGCAGCGCGAGACAGCCTGCAGTGAGCAAATTCAGCGGCAGATCAAAGCCATTGCCACCACTGTTGGGCAGATAAATCAGCGTGGGGAGGAAACAGATTAGACAGGCCAGCGAGGCGAAAGGGAAAGAGGCGACTTTCTCACCGCACTGTCCCCGACGCCGCCGCTGCAGAAATTGCTGCATCAGCAAAGGCGGCGTGACGCGCGGGTCTCGTCCGGACAGATACCACGACATAAAACAGAGAAAGAGCATAGCAAACCCAATTGCCGAAACAGGCCAAAAACTGTCTCGTTGAATAATGGTTGATAGACTTTGGCTACAGAAAATGTACGGCCAAAAAGCTGTGAATGGTGTGAAAACCCCCGTGAATCATGGTGATTCACAGAGCTGTGATGATGAAAAATATTTTCAAGCACCGTTAACCTGTGCCGCTTCAGGTTAAGCCGATCTCCCTCTGATAAGTGTTTAACTTTAACC
>NZ_JASEWO010000399.1:0-733 GCF_030024295.1 Pantoea sp. Pa-EAmG | reverse complement strand
CTTATCTCCTTTCTATCCAGCTTGACTCGTTCCAGAAGTTTATCGAGCAAGATCCTGAAGGGCAGTACGGCCTGGAAGCAGCCTTCCGCTCCGTGTTCCCAATTCAGAGCTACAGCGGTAATTCCGAGCTGCAGTACGTCAGCTATCGCCTTGGCGAACCGGTGTTTGACGTTCAGGAATGTCAGATCCGTGGCGTGACCTATTCCGCACCGCTGCGCGTAAAACTGCGTCTGGTGATCTACGAGCGCGAAGCGCCGGAAGGCACCGTAAAAGACATTAAAGAACAAGAAGTCTACATGGGTGAAATTCCACTCATGACGGACAACGGTACTTTCGTTATCAACGGTACTGAGCGTGTTATCGTTTCCCAGCTGCACCGTAGCCCGGGCGTCTTCTTCGACAGCGATAAAGGTAAAACACACTCTTCCGGTAAAGTACTGTATAACGCACGCATCATCCCTTACCGTGGTTCATGGCTGGACTTTGAGTTCGATCCGAAAGACAACCTGTTTGTCCGTATCGACCGTCGTCGTAAACTGCCTGCAACCATCATCCTGCGTGCGCTGCAATATACGACTGAACAGATCCTGGACCTGTTCTTCGAGAAAGTGATCTTTGAAATCCGCGACAACAAGCTGCAGATGGAGCTGGTGCCGGAACGTCTGCGTGGTGAGACCGCGTCGTTCGACATCGAAGCCGACGGCAAAGTGTATGTGGAAAAAGGTCGCCGTAT
>NZ_JASEWO010000398.1:0-735 GCF_030024295.1 Pantoea sp. Pa-EAmG | reverse complement strand
TACGGTCGGTAATGCCCAGCAGCTCTGGCATTTCAGAAGAGATAATAATGATGCCCTTTTCTTTTTTCGCCAGCTCCGAGATCAGCTGATAAATCTCGAATTTAGCGCCGACGTCAATACCGCGCGTCGGTTCATCAAGCATCAGTATTTCCGGCTGCGTCAATAACCAGCGACCAATAATGACTTTTTGCTGGTTACCGCCGGAGAGCGATCCAATTTGGGTATGATGGCCGGGCGTTTTCACCCGCATGGCATCAATGACCCACTGGGTATCGCTTTTCATGCGTTTATTATCCAGCAGACCCATACTGGATTTATATTTCTTGATATTAGAAATGAGCGAGTTAAAACCAATATCCAGGTAGGCATAAATCCCGGTGGAACGCCGCTCTTCCGTCACCAGCGCAAAACCATGGTTGATGGCTTCGTTGGCGCTGTGGTTATTAATCGCTTTACCGTGCAGTTTAATGGTGCCGCCCGACTTCTCACGGATACCAAATAAGGTTTCCACAATGTCAGTACGCTTGGCGCCCACCAGGCCGGCAATCCCCAGAATCTCGCCTTTGTGCAGATCAAACGAGATATCACGGATCGATGGCTGGCGCAGCGAGGTCAGATTGCGCACCTCCAGAATCACTTCACCCGGCACGTTAGTTTTGTCCGGGAAGCGCTGGTTGAGTGAACGGCCGACCATCATGGCGATGATCTTGTCCATGTCCAGCCCTTCCAGCGGCT
>NZ_JASEWO010000024.1:0-36589 GCF_030024295.1 Pantoea sp. Pa-EAmG | reverse complement strand
GTCACGCTATTCAATCAGTTAACCATTTTGTGATCTCGCGCACCTCAAGTTCCTCAGCAATGAAGAGAGTGCAAAGAATGAAACGTAACTTTATGGTGCTCCTGACCAGGCATTAACGATTAATCCTGCGCCGGAAATAAACAGAATGACGTCTATCAGCACGGCAAATTGTGTGACTGACAGTCTCTGGACTATCACCTTCGTGCTCAGGGTGCCCAGCATAATGCCACTGCCCACTAACACACCGGTGAGCACAATCTGCATTGAGAGCGCCTGCTGGAAGGCGAACGTACTGACCTTGCTGAAATATAACAGCAAGGCACTCGATGCTTCCGTGCCAATAAATGCGCCACGACTCAATCCATAGGCGGTAAAAATCAGCACGCTCACCGGTCCGGTGGAGAGAACCAGTCCGGTCAGAAAACCCACCACGCCACCACAAAGCCCTAACTGCTTTATCGAGAGTGTCCAGTGACTGTTTTTCAGGTTGCGTCTGACCATAATCATCACCCAGAAAAACAGACCCAGCGCGCCATCAATGAGCCAGGCAGGTAAAGAGAGCAGCACATGTGCGCCTAACGACGCAGCTGGCACGCCAGGAAGGCTATAGGCCAGAGTGGCGCGCCAGTCGATTTCACGCCACCAGACCGCGATGCGCGAGAGATTTCCCAGGATTGCGGCGATAGCCATGACTGGCATCGCCACTCTGGGGCCGAAATTGCTGACCATTAGCGGCAGCAGCAGTAACGAAGAACCGGTGCCGATGATGCCACTCAGCGCCCCGGAGAGGATCGCGATCAGCGTCAAAAAGAGATAATCACCCACTGAGTTTCCTCATTTTCAACGGCAAAGCACGCATGTTAATGAGGGCAATTCGATCATAATATCGATAAATATTGCCCATCACTGATACTAAAAGTCACAGATGAAAAAACGTAACCTGCCGCCGTTGAATGCATTGCGGCTGTTCGAAACGGCCGCGCACGCCAACAGCCTGAGCGACGCGGCTGAGGAATTAGGGGTGACCCACGGTGCCGTTAGCCGTCAGATCAAATTGCTTGAAGAGTGGCTGGGACAACCGTTATTTGAACGCCAGGGACAGCGCAGCGTGGCGGCGGAACATGCCCGGGCTTTTGCCGCAGAGATCAGCACCGCTTTTGACATCATCAGCGATGCTGCGGTGCGCTTTGGCAAAACACCCAACACCCGCACGATACGCGTCAATGCGCAAACCACCTTTGCGATGCACTGGTTGATCCCGCGCCTGCCGGCATTCCACAGCCAATATCCCGACATTGAAATCTCGGTATCCACCTCAAACAGTTCGGAGGTGAAAGGGCTATCTGGCTTTGACGTATTGATTAGCCGGGATGCGCTGAACAAACCTGAATGGCGTTACTTTGAGAAGAAAGCGTTATTTGAGGAAAAGCTCACCCTGATTGCCGCGCCGAAACTGTTAGCCACAAAAGCGCTGAACACCCCTGCAGACCTGGCAACCCACGTTGTCGTGTTATCCAGTACGCGGTCAGGCGAGTGGGAACGGTGGATGAAGCAGGCTGGCGTCGGCGAGGTGCGTCCGGAACGTTTTCAGCGATTCGAACACAATTATATTAGTCTGCAGGCGATTATTGATGGCGTCGGTGTGGGTATCGGTGGAATACAAATGCTGGGACATGACCTGCAGGGCAACCGGCTTGTCACCCCGTTAGCTATTGAGGCGAAGGGGAGCCGCTACGTGGCGTTAATTGCGCCTGACGTGGATAAATCATCCTCGCTAAACCGCTTCGTCGCATGGCTGGAACGGGAAGCATCCGCTTAATACCCGCCTGGTCGCTGCCAGAGGGGTATGTCGGGGCTTATTCGGCAGGCACTACGGTGCGGACTCCACCACTTCCTGGCGCGGACGGAACACATGATCGCTGCCCTGCGCCAGCAAACGCTGCAGCAGCTGCTGGCCGCCGCGATCGTCCGCCTGGGCAAACAGCCGCTCGGCTTCGGTGATCGGCGTCGCCCACAGCAGATTTGGCCGATCGCCGTCGCGCTTCGGCAACCGCAGTTGCGCGTTTTCGCCCGCCAGCCCGTTGGCCAGCAGGAAGCTTTCAAAGCCGACCGGCGCAACTTCCGACGCCAGCGTGTGCCCTTCGCCAATCCACGTCAGCCGCGCCCACGGCAGATGAGCAAACTCCGCCAGCGCGCTGGCCATCTGCACCGCGTTGGCCTCGGTCATCACTTCGCCATCCACCGCCATCGCCAGCTCTACACGCCGGTACTGCGGTGCCAACTCGTCAAACAGGTAATCCACCTGCGGCATCGGCCGGATACTCATGCCGAGCGTGAAGAAATACCACACGCCGTTATGCCAGTGCTGCGAAATCGCCATTGGCGGCCAGTTGCCCTGATCGATGGCGTAATATTTTACCGACTCACCAAACTGCGCCTGGTAACGCTGCAGCAGCTCGCTCTGCACGCGATCCCACTGCTGGCCATCGTGCCAGTCACGCCAGAAATGACGCTGCTGTTCGGCGCGCGCGTAGTAATCGTTGGTGGAGGCTGAACCGAGCGGCGCGGTGAGACGGTTCTCTTTGATGCAGCCCGCCGAGAAGCTGACCTGCTTGTCCTGATACAGGCTCCAGCCGGGGATTACCGCCAGCAGCTGGCCGTAATACCACAGCGCGGCACCGTCGTCGCTGGGCTCCCACAGAATCTGCAGGCCGGCCGGATCGAGCATCGGCTCCGCTTCCAGCGTGCGGCAATAGCTGGCGCTGAGCAGCGGCGCAATACCCTGCTCCATCGCTTCGCGATCTTCCTGCGCCGGTGCCGGCAGCAGATTGCGCAACCAGCAGCCGCGCACGGCGTACTGACTGCGGAACAGGTCGTTCGGCCAGATGTAAAAATAGGCGGTACGCGCATCCTGTTCGACGATGGCGGTTAAAGTGTGTTGCTGATTCGGCACCTCAGCAATCAGAGGTTGGTGTGTCATAACGCCTCGACAATGCCTGGAGGGATCCATTTTCCCCGAGAATAGAGCAGGATCGGCACTCGCGCCATGTGACACAAGGGTAAAACTCTCAAAGTGCGCCAGGCCATCGTTCAGCCCGGCTTAAGAATGGTGGGGGCAGCGGCGGCGAAGCTTCAGATTTTTTTGCGATTCTTTTACCGCTTCGCATGCTATTGTCAGCGCACTCTTCTGTTGCGGAGCTGTCGTCATGGTGCTGCAAACCCTCGATCTCAATCTGCGCGAAATCGTGATTCTCGCCCTGCTGCTGTGGCTGTTTGTCCGCTATACGTGGGTGATGGCAGCCCTGACGCTGATCGTCGCTGCCATCGCGCTGCTGGTGCTGCTGCCGCTGGATATCTACTACACGCTGGTGCCGCTGGCGCTACTGGGCGTTGGCCTGGGCATGCTGCTGCATCACTATCAGCAGCGCCAGCTCCTGCTGAAACGCGAGGCGCGCACGCCGCGCAGCTACACCAGCAAGCAGGATGAATTTCACCTGTAACGCGGATCGCGCCCCATGCGCTGCATGGCACGCGCCCAGGCGCCACGCTGGATTGACCAGCGCAACAGGGCGGCAATCAACGCGATCTGCTTATCAATCCGCCATTGCGTCACTGGCCCGATCGGCTGGTGCATCAGCTGTTGCGCCCAGTCGGGCAGCAGACCACAGCCAGCCCGCAGCATGACGCGCATCGCCGGTTTCGCCTGCCAGCTGGGTGCCGGCGCGTTAAGCAGCAGCTGCATCACTTCGTGAGTGCGCGCATCGTAAACCAGCTCTGCCCGCATCGCCTGTAAATAGGCCTCAACCGCCTCTACGCTTTTCGGGACCTGCTGCGCACCAAGCGCTTCCGCTACCCGCGCCGCTTCGGCGTAATAACGATCGCGATCGGCGAGGCTGAGCTGTGGATTTTTGTAGCGCAGATGCGCGGCCAGGAAGCGGCTGGTTTCTGCAACGTGCACCCAGGTGAGCAGATGCGGATCGCTGGCGGCATAAGGTTTGCCGGTGTTATCGATGCCGGTGACGCGCAGATGGATGCGTTTAACCCGCTCAATCAGGGTATGCGCATCGGCGGTGTTGCCGAAGGTGGTGACCGCGATGAACTGGCTGGTGCGCCGCAGCCGGCCGAGCATATCCTGGCGGAAACTGGAGTGATCCCACACGCCCGCCAGCGCCGCCGGATGCAGCATCTGTAGCATCAGCGCGCTGATGCCGCCGCACAGCATCGCGGGAAAGTCGCCGTGCACCTGCCAGATGATGTGGTCAGGGCCGAACAGGCCGGGATCGCCCGGCGGTTGAGAGATGTCAAATTCGTTGAGCGACAGGCCGTTAAGGCGAAAGACCTGCTGTTCGATGCGGTGGCGGAGATTCATTTGTTCGTTCTTGCGCTAATGACCTTTCCCTCACCCCAGCCCTCTCCCGCGCGCGGGAGAGGGGGCAGTCCGCTGAAGCGGGCAGGTCAGAGGATAATATCCGCTAAAAGTCGGTTTGATCGGTTCCCTCTCCCGCCGGGAGAGGGTTAGGGTGAGGGAAAAATCAGGATAACAAACCCTCAATTACAAATAATCGAACTGCGCATCCTGGGTTCTGACTGAATCCAGACCGATCATCACGTTGAATTTGCCCGGCTCGGCGACGTGCTGCATCTTCTGATTCCAGAACTTCAGCGCATCGACATCAATCTTAAAGCGCACGGTCTGCGACTCGCCGGCCTTCAGCATAATGCGCTGGAAGCCGCGCAGCTCCTGCACCGGACGGCTGATACTGGCGACCGGATCGTTCAGGTACAGCTGCACCACCGTGGCACCATCGCGTTTGCCGGTATTCGTCACCGTCACGCTGGCTTCCACCGTGCCGTTACGCGGCATGGTCGGCGCAGACATCTTCACCGGTGACACGCTGAACTGGGTATAGCTCAAACCATAACCAAACGGATAGAGCGGACCGTTGACCGCGTCGTAGTAGTGCGAGGTGTACTTGTTCGGCTTCTCGAAATTGTAC
The DNA here is from genome assembly GCF_030024295.1 of Pantoea sp. Pa-EAmG. Lineage (NCBI taxonomy): Bacteria > Pseudomonadati > Pseudomonadota > Gammaproteobacteria > Enterobacterales > Erwiniaceae > Pantoea > Pantoea sp. Pa-EAmG. Next base: position 31,592 of record NZ_JASEWO010000024.1, on the reverse strand, counting down.
GGACGGCCGGTTGGCAAATGATTGTAATAAATTGGAATCTGCCCGACCGAGCGCGGGAATGACACCGGCAGTTTGCCTGATGGGTTGTAATCACCGAACAGCACATCGGCGATGGCGTTACCGCCCTCGGTACCGCTGAACCAGGTCTCCAGCATCGCATCCGCCATGCGGTCCTCATTCACCAGCGCCAGCGGACGGCCATTCATCAGCACAATCACCAGCGGTTTCCCGGTGGCTTTCAGGGCCGCCAGCAGCTTCTGCTGGCTCGGCGGGATCACCAGGTCGCTGCGGCTCGACGCTTCATGCGCCATGCCCTGCGCCTCGCCCACGGCCGCCACTACCACGTCCGCTTTTTTCGCCTGCGCGACCGCTTCGTCAATCAACTGCTGTGGCGAACGGGCATCGACGCTGACCGCCTGCTCATACAGGTTGAGGAAGTTCTGGATACCTTTGTTATCAGAAATATTGGCCCCTTTGGCATACAGCACGGTGCCTTTGCCGGCCATGGCGCTGCGCATGCCCTGCAGCAGCGAGACAGATTGCTTCGCCACGCCCGCAGCCGACCAGCTGCCCATGATATCGCGCTGGCTATCGGCCAGCGGTCCCACCAGCGCCACGGTCGCTTCTTTCTTCAGCGGCAGGGTTTCATGCCAGTTTTTCAGCAGCACCATACTGCGGCGCGCCACGTCGCGCGCTTCCGCCCGGTGCAGGCGGCTTTCCGCATTGGTGTCCTGCGGATCGCTGCCTTTCGGACCGAGATGGCTGTACGGGTCGTTGAACAGGCCCATGTCATATTTAACGTTGAGCACGTGACGGGCCGCATCGTCGATTTCCGCCATGCTCACCGCGCCGCTTTTCACCAGCCCCGGCAGGTATTTGCTGTAATACTCGTCGCTCATACTCATGTCGATGCCGGATTTCAGCGCAATACGCACGGCATCCTGCGGATCGCTGGCGACGCCGTGTTTGATTAACTCTTTGATGGCACCGTGATCGCTGATGGTGATGCCTTTGAATTTCCAGTCGTTGCGCAGAATATCTTTCAGCAGCCAGCTGTCGGCGGTGGCCGGGGTGCCGTTCAGCGAGTTGAGCGCCACCATCACGCCGCCGCTGCCGGCATCCAGCGAAGCTTTATACGGCGGCAGATAATCCTGGAACAGGCGCTGCGGGCTCATGTCGACGGTGTTGTAATCGCGACCGCCTTCCACTGCGCCGTAAGCTGCAAAGTGCTTAACGCTGGTCATGATGGCGTAGCGGTCGGCGGCGCTCTTGCCCTGCATGGCTTTGACCATCGCACTGCCCATCTGCGAGGTGAGGTAGGTATCCTCGCCAAATCCTTCAGAGCCGCGGCCCCAGCGCGGTTCGCGCGACACATCCACCATCGGCGCCCAGGTCATGTTGAGGCCATCGTCTGCCGCTTCATAGGCGGAGATGCGTCCCACTTCGCTAACGGCTTGCAGATCCCAGCTGGCGGCGAGGCCGAGCGGGATCGGGAAAATGGTGCGCTGGCCGTGCACCACATCATAAGCAAAGAACAGCGGCACCTTCAGGCGGCTGAGCTGCATGACCTGATCCTGCATAGCGCGGATATCCGGACGCGTTACCGTATTGAAAATCGCCCCGACCTGGCCGTGCTGAATCATGTCGCGAATCGCCTCTTTTGGCGTATCCGGACCGACGCTAATCAGGCGCATCTGCCCGATCTTTTCATCCAGCGTCATTTTGCTCAGCAGCTGATTAACAAAGGCGTCGCGCGCCTGTTCCGTCATTGGATGGGGGCCGAACAGGTCGTCCGCAAACGCGGGTTGCACGGCAAGGGAAACAGCGAGGCTAACAGAGTAAATCCATTTCATCAGGTCGGGTTCTCTTAAGTAACTGCGCAATATCGAAATAACCGGGGCAGTGTGCCACAAGATGAGGATAGCAGGTAGCCGCCATTGTCACACTGCGCCCCCGTGGCCGACGCGTGCTACAGTAGAAACGCCACGTTAACGACAAGGATAGGCTAATGAATAACAACACCTCACACCCTGCCCTGCTGTCCGAGCTGCGCCGTCTGGTCGGCGCGTCACAGCTGCTGACCGACGCGGAGCAAACCGCGCGCTATCGTAAGGGTTTCCGTTCCGGCGAGGGCGATGCGCTGGCGGTGGTTTTCCCCGGCTCTCTGCTGGAGCTATGGCGCGTGCTGCAGGCGCTGGTACAGGCCGATGCCATCGTGCTGATGCAGGCCGCTAATACCGGCCTGACCGAAGGTTCAACGCCCAACGGCAACGATTACGATCGCCCGATGGTGATCATCAGTACCCTGCGTCTCGACAAACTGCAGCTGATCGACGGCGGCAGGCAGATTCTCGCCTTCCCCGGCAGCACGCTGTATCAGCTGGAGAAAACCCTTAAACCGCTCGGGCGCGAGCCGCACTCGGTGATTGGCTCCTCGTGCATCGGCGCCTCGGTGCTGGGCGGCATCTGCAATAACTCCGGCGGCTCGCTGATCAAACGCGGCCCGGCCTACAGCGAAATGGCGCTGTTTGCGCAGGTGGACGCCGACGGCAAGCTCCGGCTGGTCAACCATCTGGGCATCGACCTCGGTCATTCGCCGGAAGAGATTCTCGGCCGGCTGGACGACGAGCGCTGGCAGCCGGATGATGTGCGCTGGGATGCGCGCCACGCGTCCGACCACGAATACGCCGAGCGGGTGCGGGACATTCATGCCGATACGCCGGCGCGTTTCAACGCCGACCAGCGGCGCCTGTTTGAGGCGTCAGGCTGCGCCGGCAAACTGGCGGTGTTTGCCGTGCGGCTCGACACCTTCCCCACCGAGCCGAAGCAGCAGGTGTTTTACATTGGCACCAACGACCCGGCGACGCTCGGCGAGCTGCGTCGCCACATACTGGCGGAGTTTACCCATTTACCCGTCGCCGGTGAGTACATGCACCGCGATATTTTCGACATCGCCGAGGTCTACGGCAAAGACACCTTTGTGATGATTGATAAACTCGGCACCGACAAGATGCCGCTGTTTTTCACCCTCAAAGGCCGGATTGATGCCTGGCTTAGCAAGCTGAGCTTCGTTAAGCCGCACCTGACCGATCGCCTGCTGCAACGCATCAGCCGCTGGTTCCCGGCACACCTGCCGAAGCGCCTGAAGCAGTATCGTGACAAATACGAGCATCACCTGATGCTGAAGATGTCCGGCGACGGCGTGGCCGAAGCGCAGGCGTATCTGCAGGAGTATTTCCGCGAAGGCGGCGGTGAGTTCTTTGCCTGCGACGCCAAAGAGGGCGCGCACGCCTTTCTGCATCGTTTTGCCGCAGCCGGTGCCGCCGTGCGTTATCACGCGGTGCACGCTGACGAAGTGGAGGATATTCTGGCGCTGGACATTGCGCTGCGCCGCAACGATCAGGAGTGGTTTGAGCGCCTGCCGCCGGAGTTTGATAACGATCTGATTCATCGCCTTTACTACGGCCACTTCTTCTGCCACGTGTTCCATCAGGATTACATTGTGAAGAAAGGCGTAGATGCCCATGCGCTGAAGGAGAAGATGATGGCGATCCTCGCGGCGCGCGGCGCGGAGTATCCGGCAGAGCATAACGTTGGCCATCTGTATGCGGCCAAACCGCAGCTGCAGGCGTTTTATCGCCAGCTCGATCCGACCAATACCTTTAACCCGGGCATCGGGAAAACCAGTAAGCAGAAAGGCTGGGCGGTGAAAGCCTGAAGGAATTAACGCTGTCCCGGTGGCCATAAATGGCCACCCTACAACCGTCGGGTCGGCATTGATGCCGCCCTCGTATTTACGATCACGTTCCACAGGCGTGTAGGGTCGGCATTCATGCCGACCTGGATTCACCACCGCGTGCGATTATGACCCAAACCGTTGTTACGGTATGGGATTGGATTGCTCCTGTGCCGTCGCCGGCAGCGCGCGGCGTTCGATAATCATGGTCTGCGGCGTCGACAGCACGATGCCCTCTTTGCGCAGGCGCGTCAGGATATCGAACAGCAGATCACTTTTCGCACCGGAAATCTGGCGCTGGCTGGCGACGTTGCCGGTCACGCTCAGCACAATACCCGCCGGCGTCAAATCTTTAAACGAAACTGACGGCTCCGGCGTTTCGAGAATACGCTCGTTCTCGCGGTACACGTCCAGCAACAGCTCGCGCACCTGCACCGGATCGATATCCAGCGGGAAGGTCAGCTGAATCGTCACCACGCCCTGCGCATTGCCCATGGTGGCGTTGCGCACGTTCTGCGAAATCAGCTGCGAGTTCGGCACGATCACCGTGGATTTATCGCCCAGCTGAATCTCAGTCGCACGCACGTTAATACGGCGAATATCCCCTTCGATGCCACTGATGCTCACCAGATCGCCGACCTTCACCGGACGCTCGGTCAGCAGGATCAGACCGGAGATAAAGTTCTTCACAATCTCCTGTAAGCCGAAACCGATCCCCACCGACAGGGCGCTGACGATCCACGCCAGCTTGTTCCACTGCAGCCCCATAATCGACAGCGTCAGCAGGATAATCAGCACGTAGCCGATATTGCTGAACAGCGTCACCAGCGACACGCGCATGCCGATATCCATGGTGGTCTTCGGCAGGAACTCTTTGTCCAGCCAGCGCCGCACCGAGCGCAGCACGTAGATACCCACCACCAGACACAGAATGGCGTTCACCATGTGCGCCGGCACAATGTTGAGCGACTCCAGCCCTTTGCCACCCCAGAACTCAATGACTTTCTGGATCAGCTCAATCGGCGTGGACGAGGCAAACGTGCCGTTGAGCAGCGCCAGCGCGACAAACGCCACCAGCAGGGTTTTACCCACGGCGCTGAGCAGCGTTGCGGCCTGCTGCAGATAGCGCTCGTCAATATTCAGTGAGGTCTGCAACCGCTTGCCGGTCGCGTTGTTGGTGGAGAACAGGCTTTCACAACCGTCGTTGATCAGATGACTGAGGAAGTAGAACGAGCCAAACAGGATGCCGCACCAGATCACTTCATAGCTGAGGAAGCGCGCCAGCGTGACGTAGCCGACAATAAGCGAAACCAGAATCGCCACGGCGGTAACCGTCAGCGCCAGCTGCACCAGGCCGACGATGGTGGGACGCGCTTCCGGCGGATTGCCGGCCTGCGCCATGCGACGACGCACGCGATTGGTGCGCATGCTGATCGCCAGCCCGGTGCTGCCAATCAGCAGCGCCGTCAGGCCGTTAGCAAAAATGGTGGTGTTCAGGCTGGTGCCGACCGTGTAGTTAAACGACTCGGCGGTCTGGAAGATAAACACCAGCGCGGCGGTAATCGGCGGGAACGGCTTCAGCGCCAGCGCCACTTCACTGGAGATGCTCGGCAGACGCCAGCTCGGGCGGCGCGTTGACAGAAATGCGCGGCCGAGACCGGCGATCAGTCCGCAGTAAACGCTAAGCTGCACCAGACGGCTGATAAAATCCTGCACGTCGCTGGACACTTCATCACGGCGCACAAACGCCAGCGAGAGAAAGTTAAAGGTCAGCACCACGGCCGCCAGCGTGGTCAGCGCAATCGCCGCCGCGAGGAAGCTGCGGCGCAGCCGCCCTTCCGGCAGTTTGTGAATGCTGACCCACGCCAGAAACTCTTCGCTGTAACGCCGGCCCAGCGTCATCACCAGCAGCGCCGCCAGCAGCCAGCCGACCGTGCCCACGCGCCAGCCCGGCTCCCACGACAGCGCGGCGGTATCCTGCAGCTCGCTGATAAAGTCGCCAATTTTTTCACCATCCAGGTCCTGACGGCTGAACAGCGGTGACCAGAAGCGTGGCCCTAAAATACTGCCGGAGTTGAGCGCCAGCTGGCTTTTCAGCTGATCGCGCCGCAGGTTGACGATCTGCGAGGACAGTACCAGCGCCCCGTTTTTGATGCCGTCGGCCTGCTTGATCTGATCATCCAGTTTGCCCTTCTGATTCTCCAGCGCGGCGCGTTTGCGCGTCACTTCCGGCGTCTCTTTCACGCCGCTGTCCGCCTTCGGCGCCGGGCCGAGCACCGCCAGCTGCGCATCCAGCTGCTGACGCTGCGGAATCAGCGCCTGGCCGAGGGTTTCCGCATTACCTGACAGCTCCAGCGCCATCTCATTGAGCTGGTTGAGCTGGTTTTCATTGGTATCGCCAGACACCTGGCCCTTAATTTTGTCGAGGATTTTCTGCATCTTCGGCAGTTCTACCGCCGGATTGACCTTCGGTGCCGCGTCTTCTTCCTGCTGCGCGGGCGCGGCGTTGTCATCCGCATAGCTGAGCGCCGGCGTGAATAACACCAGCAGCAGCAGGAACGGGGTAAACAGAGAACGAAACTTGAACATATGAGTGAGATTCCAGCGCAATAACAGCCTGTAAACGCAAGGTTGACCGTGAATGGTCGCCAGTGTAGGACTTTGCCGTCAGGGAAACTATAGGAATGGTGGCGTAAAACATTGGTGCTAACGATAAGAAATTTTGTTCATTTATGCGCCGTTGACCGTCAGTCACGCGCCACCACAACACACGGCGCACTCCTTTGCGCCGCTACGCTGAGTAACGGGTTGCGTTACTCCTCGTCCGCACTGCTGGCAAGCTGCGACGCTTTCTGCTTTTTGTACACCAGCGCGGCCGCCGGCACCGGCGCCGCCTTGCCGGTTTCCAGCCAGTCGCGCAGGCGGTTGGCATCGGCAAAGTGGGTATATTTGCCAAACGCATCCAGCACCACCAGCGCCACCGGGCGGTTATTAATCATGGTACGCATTATCAGGCAGTGACCGGCCTCGTCGGTGTAACCGGTTTTGGTCAGTTGTATGCGCCAGTCATTTTTGTACACCAGGTGGTTAGTATTGCGGAACGGCAGCGCGTAGCTGGGGTGTTTAAACACCGCCGTCTCCTCTTTGGTGGTGCTCAGCTGACCAATCAGCGGATACTGGCGCGTGGCCCTGAGCAGCTTCACCAGATCTTCCGCACTGGAGACGTTATGCAGCGACAAACCGGTCGGCTCTACGTAGTGGGTGTGCGTCATGCCGAGCGCGCGCGCTTTGGCGTTCATGGCGCGGATAAAGGCGTCGTAACCGCCGGGATAGTGATGCGCCAGGCTGGCCGCCGCGCGGTTTTCCGAGGACATCAGCGCCAGCAGCAGCATGTTGCGGCGGCTGATTTCACTGTTGAGCTTCACGCGCGAGAATACGCCGCGCATTTCGGGCGTCTGGCTGATATCCACAGACAGCATTTCGTCCATCGGCAGCCGGGCATCCAGCACCACCATCGCAGTCATCACTTTGGTGATCGACGCGATAGGCCGCACCCGATCCGGATGGCTGGAAAACAGCACTTTGTTATTATCGAGATCGACAATCAGCGCGCTGCCGGAGGCGATTTGCGGCTGGGCAATCGGCGCCAGATCGGCCAGTTTTGCTGCGGCGGCGAGCGCCGGAGTCATCGCAGCTGGCGCGGCGACAAACAGCGCCAGCGACAGCAAAGAAATACGCATTTTTACAGACATCGTGTCAAAAAAATCCGGTGAGGAGGTTTGCGCTGTGTCGAAACACAGGCCGCCGGCGTCAGGCCTGATGCGACGCGGGCTGGCTGCGCTATCATACGCGCTCGTCTGCGAAATTTCTTAGGGAGATTGTTTCCGGGCGTTAAAAAAGGCGGGCATGACAGACACTGCCAGGCGCAGCGGGATCAGTCAGGTCGCCATGGCTGACGACCTGACCCCTATCACGGTCAGAACAAGCGTGGTCCGTAACCCCACAGAATCACCGTCAGCGCCAGCAGCACCTCGAACACCAGCACGCCAATCGCCAGCGTCGAGCCGGAGAAGCGCAGGCTCTCTTCACGGTCAATGTTGAGGAATACCGGGATGCCGACGTACAGCAGATAGCCGGTGTACATCAGCGCTAACGCTCCGGCCAGCACGCACAGCCACACCAGCGGATAGAGCGCCACCAGCCCGCTGATAAACAGCGGCGTCGCCACATAGCCGGCAAACACGGTGCAGCGCTGGATGCTGGGACGCTGCGGATAGTCGCGCGCCATCCAGTGAATGACGCGGCCCATCACCGCCACACCGCCTAAGATGATCAGGTAAAACAGAATGCCGAGACCAATACCGGTCAGCATGTTGAGTTGCACGAGCTGCCCTTCGCCCAGATTCCAGCCCAATTGCGTGGTGCCGATAAAGGCGCAGATCACCGGGATCGCCGCCATCAGCAGAACGTGATGGGTGTAGTGGTGCGAAACGCTCTCGTTTTCCTGCTTGATATCACGCATCTCCTGATTGGGATGCGCCAGAAGACCCCAGACATGATTCATACAATCACTCCTCTGATGCGACGGGCTGCCCCAGCGATCAGGCTGTCCAATGCAGGCAGCTTCAGTTCAAGTATAATCGGCGCGGCTGTTTTTGCGGCCAGCGGCACAAAAAAAGCCGCAGCCAGCTAGACTGTTAGCTGTATCGCTTACCCAGGGAGGAGCAATTGCATATCGATATCAATGGATTAATCACCCAGTACGGTTACCTGGCGCTGCTGATTGGCTGCATTGCCGAAGGGGAAACCTTTACCCTGCTGGGCGGCGTCGCGGCGCACGAGGGCCTGCTGCATTTCAGCGGCGTGGTGCTGGCGGCGATGGGCGGCGGCATTATTGGCGATCAGCTGCTGTTCTGGCTTGGCCGCCGCTATGGCACGCGCATTCTGCGGCGCTTCCGCAAACATCAGGACACCATTAAAAAAGCTAACCGGCTGATTCAGAAGCACCCCAGCCTGTTTGTGATTGGCGTGCGCTTCATGTACGGCTTTCGCCTGATTGGACCGATTATTATTGGCACCAGCCGCCTTAAGCCGCTGCGCTTTTTCGTGCTTAACGTCATTGGTGCCGCGCTGTGGGCGCTGATTTTTGTCACCCTCGGCTACTTCGCCGGTGAAATTATTACGCCGTGGCTGCACAAGCTTGATCAGCACCTCAAGCACTTCATCTGGCTGGCGGCGGCAATTGTGTTCGGCATCGTGCTGCGCTTTGTGATTCGCCGCTGGAACCGCCGCCGCGCCGGTTAACTGTGGTAACCCTTGAACTGCGGGTTGGCCAGCATGAAGCCGCCGTCGACCACGAATGACTGCCCGGTGGTGTAAGTGGCCCATTCCGAGCACAGCCACGCCACCAGACTGGCGATTTCGCGCGTATCGCCAGGGCGGCCAATCGGGATTTCCGGCATGCGCCGGCTGTGCGCCTCGCTGTTGCTCATGTCGTTCATCGGCGTAGCGATGGCGCCCGGCGCCACGGCATTCACCAGAATGTGATGCGGCAGCAGGCTCAGCGCCATCGATTTGGTCAGCCCGCCAAGCGCATGCTTGGCCGCGGTATAGGCGGCGGCGTCCGGCAGCGGCGTATGCTCATGCACCGAGGTGATGTTGATGATGCGCCCGCCGTCGCCCTGATCCACCATATGACGCGCGGCAATCTGTCCGCAGACAAAGGCGCCGTCTACGTCAACGGTAAAGACTTTGCGCCAGTCCTCAAAGGTCACATCGAGAAAATCGGCTTTGGTCATCACGCCGGCATTGTTTACCAGCACATCGATGCGGCCCAGCGAGTTGATCAGCTGCGCCAGCTGCTGCCCGCCAGCCTGCGGATCGGACAGATCGAGCTGCCGCACCTGGGCCAGCTGGCCTTTGCTCTCCACCAGCCGCGCGGTCTCCTGCGCGCCCTCTTCATCCGAGCGCCAGGTAATGCCGACGGTGTAGCCGGCCTCAGCCAGCATCACGGCGCAGCTGCGTCCAATCCCCGAATCTGAAGCGGTCACTACGGCGACTTTCTGTTTGCCCAGTGTCATAACGTTCTCCTGCCTGATGGGTGTCTTCACAGTATAGAAGTTATCGTTCTGTGCCACGTCGCAGCCGATTCTGCCGTTTCGTCTATAGTTAACAATCGGATAGCGTTCAGGAGGCAGGATGAGCAAGATTAAACGCAGAATTGACGATCACGGCGTCATCGGTGATTTACGCACCTGTGCCCTGATCGCGAACGACGGCACCATTGATTATCTTTGCTGGCCCGAACTCGACAGCCCCTCCGTGTTTGCCGCCCTGCTCGACAGCGACGAAGCCGGCCTGTTTTCGCTGGCACCGCAGTGGCAAAACGCGCGCCAGCAGCAGCTCTACCTGCCCGATACCAACATTCTGCAAACCCGCTGGCTTGACGAGGCCGGCGTGGCGGAAATCACTGATTACATGCCGATCTGCGATGAGCGCAGCAAAGTGCCGCGCCTGGTGCGGCGGGTAAAAATGATCCGCGGCACCGCCACCTTTGATCTGCGCTGCGCGCCGCGCCACGACTATGCCCGTGCCGAAACGCGCACGGAGACGCGACCAGGCGGTATCGCCTTTGTCGCCGAAGGCCAGCCGTCGCTGCGCCTGAGCGCCACGGTGGTGATGACGCGCGAACCGGACAGCGCGGTGGCGCAGTTTACCCTGCAGGCCGGTGAGCACGCCGAATTTGTGTTTGGCAACGATGACGATCCGCAGGTGCAGCATATCGCGACCGAGCGCTGCTTTCGCGATACCGTGGATTACTGGCGGCGCTGGAGCAGCCACAGCTCTTATCGCGGTCGCTGGCGCGAGATGGTGACGCGCTCGGCGCTGGCGCTCAAGCTGCTCACCTCGCACCAGCACGGCTCGATTGCGGCTGCCGCCACCTTTGGCCTGCCGGAAGAGCTGGGCGGCGAGCGTAACTGGGATTACCGCGCCTCGTGGATCCGCGATGCCTCGTTCAGCATGTACGCGCTGATGCGGCTCGGCTATGTGGAAGAAGCGCGTGACTTCACCCATTGGGTCGGCCGCTGCGTTGAGCACAGCCACGACGATACGCCGCATTTGCAGGTGATGTATCGCCTCGACAGCGGCACCGAGCTGCACGAGACCGAACTGCTCAACCTCTCCGGTTACGCCAACTCGCGCCCGGTGCGCATCGGCAATGATGCCTGGCGCCAGACGCAGCTGGATATTTATGGCGAGCTGATGGATGCGGTCTACCTTGCGAACAAATACGGCGAAGCTATCTCGCAGCGCGGCTGGCGCCATGTGTCCAGCATGATTGACTACGTCTGCGTTAACTGGAACCAGCCGGACGCCGGTATCTGGGAGATGCGCGGCGAGCCGGAGCACTTCCTGCATTCGCGCCTGATGTGCTGGGTGGCGCTGGACCGCGCACTGCGGCTGGGCATGAAGCGTTCGCTGCCGATGCCGTACGATCGCTGGGATCGGGTGCGCAGTGAGATCCGCGACGACATCTGGCAGAACTTCTGGAACGATGAACTCGGCCACTTCACCGCCACGCGCGGCGGTAAATACCTGGATGCGTCGATGCTGCTGATGCCGCTGGTGCGCTTTGTCAGCTCGACCGATCCGGAGTGGATCGCCACGCTGGATGCGATTAAAACCCATCTGGTGAGCGACGGTTTAGTGCGGCGTTATAACATCAGTGAGACGCCCGCCGATGCGCTGACCGGCGGCGAGGGCGCATTTGCCGCCTGTTCGTTCTGGTATGTGGAGTGTCTGGCGCGCGCCGGGCGGGTGCATGAGGCACATTTCGAGTTTGAAAAGCTGCTGAGCTACGCCAATCCGCTGGGATTGTACGCCGAGGAGTTTACCGCGCACGGCAACGCGCTGGGCAACATGCCGCAGGCGCTGACCCATCTGGCGTTGATCAGTGCCGCGTTTTTCCTCAACCGTAAACTGAGCGGCGAAGTGACGCTGTGGCAACCGTAAGAAAATTCACATTTTGGGCGGCGTGGCAAAGAGAATAGTCTGTGAAACGCCGCGTTTTGCGTAAAGTATCTTCAACCAGCGAAAATCCTGATTCCCATCATTGCGCCTATGCACATATAATGCGCAGCGGGTTATTCTGACCCTGATGGGTTCGACACACTGACAAGCCATGAAAATGGCCATAACGACTTGTAAAAACATGAAAAAAAGCATTCGCGCGTTCGCTTCACTCGCCCTCGTACTGGCGGCGTTCAGCCAGTCGGCCTTTGCAGTCGTCTATCCGCTGCCTCCAGCGAATAGCCGCCTGATTGGCGAAAATATTGAAATCACCGTGCCAGACGACAGCAAACTGCCGCTGGAAGCGTTTGCGGCGCAGTACCAGATGGGCCTCAGCAACATGCTGGAAGCCAATCCGGGCGTGGACGTTTACCTGCCGAAAGCAGGCACTAAAATGGTGATCCCGCAGCAGCTGATTCTGCCTGACGCACCGCGTGAAGGCATCGTGATCAACAGCGCCGAGATGCGTCTGTATTACTACCCGAAAGGCACCAAAACTGTCGTGGTGCTGCCGATCGGTATCGGCGAGCTGGGTAAAGATACGCCGGTTAACTGGACCACCGCGGTTGAGCGCAAGAAGAATGGTCCAACCTGGACGCCAACCAAAGCGATGCACGCAGAGTACGCGGCGCGCGGCGAGAGCATCCCGGCTGTGTTCCCGGCAGGTCCGGATAACCCGATGGGCCTGTACGCGCTGTACATTGGCCGTCTGTATGCGATTCACGGCACCAACGCCAACTTTGGTATCGGCCTGCGCGTGAGCCACGGCTGCGTGCGTCTGCGTGCGGACGACATCAAATGGCTGTTCGACAACGTGCCGGTCGGTACGCGCGTGCAGTTCATTGACCAGCCGGTAAAAGCCACCGTTGAGCCAGACGGTTCGCGCTACATCGAGGTTCACAACCCGCTGTCGACCACCGAAGAGCAGTTCAACTCACGTGAACTGGTGCCAATCAGCCTGACGTCCGCTGTGACCAAAGTGGTGGCCGATGCCAGCACCAATCAGGATGCCGTGAACAATGCTATCCAGGCACGTACCGGTATGCCGACCAAAATCAACGGTCAGCCGGGCGAAGCCCAGCCTGCGCCGGTGATGGTACAGGAGTCTTCTGACGCGATGCCGAAAGAAGAACCGATGACGCCGCAGGGTGCCACCGCCGTCGCGCCACAGGCCGATGCGCAGCAGCCCGCTGAAGCCGCTCCGGTTGAGCAGGCCGCGCCGGCACAGCCTGCCAGCAACGGCAACAGCCTGTAAGGGTTTGCTGTCGATGATCAAGCCAGCCGCAGGGCTGGCTTTTTTATTGCCCGATCGCCGGGATCATTGTGCGGTTGTGTCGCGGCGCAGTTGCGCGCTCAATCGTGCGGTCGGCGTAACGCCAGCCAGCCCGCCACCAGAGTAAACACCAGCACCACCAGCACTAACAGCAGAAAGCCGTGCGGATTGTTCGCCAGCGGAATGCCGCCCACGTTCATGCCAAAAAAACCGGCTACGATATTGATGGGCAGCGCCAGCACGGTGATTGAGGTGAGCAAAAACAGCGTTCGGTTGCTCTGCTCCATCAGGCGGGCAGCGATCTCCTCCTGCAGCAGGCGAATGCGCTCCATCAGGCTGGCAAGATCGTTAAGCGCTACGCTGAACTCCTCGGTGAAAATCCGCAGCTCACTGAGCGGTTCCCGGTTGAGCCAGTTTGGCGGCCGGTTAAGCAGGCGAAACAGCGCGGCCGGCTCCGGCGCCAGCAGCCGCTGGACGCGCAGCAGCATGCGGCGCAGATGGCCCAGCTCGCTGCGGTTGGCTTTGATCGCCGCGCTCAGCAGCCGCTCTTCTATCGCATCCACCGCCTGGCTGGAGCGCCGCACCACCTGCTCCAGCTGCGCTTCCTGTTCGCCGAGCAGCCACAGCAGCATCGCATCCGGCGCGCTGAAGCACAGCCGATCAATCTGCTGATGCATACGTTCAATCATGCCAACCGGGCGATAGCGCGCGCTGACCATCACCTGCGGCCGGCACCAGATCCACAACGTCGCATTTTGTGTGTTGCGCTCCTCTTTACTAAAGGTGACGTCATTCAGCACCGCCAGCAGCGCATCGTTTTGCTGCGCCAGCCGGGTGCGCGGCGAGGCCGAATGAATCTCATCGAAAAAATCGTCATCTACGCTGAAGTGGTCCTGAACCCAGCGCTCGGCGCGGGCATGATTCAGGTTAATGTGCAGCCAGAGAAAGCAGCCGTCGGGTAAGGTGTGCCGCGCCAGCTGCGCGGCCTCGCGGGCGTTGAGCCGCTGTGGCGGCGCATCCGGGTTGAACAGGTAACCGTGAATCAGTCCGGCAACTTCGTTGTTGAAGTCGGGCAGCGAGGCAAGCGGCAGAACAGGCTGGAGCATAGCGGCGTGAAGATCCCAGAGCGGTCAGATCCACAGCCTGCGACAGGTCTGTTACAGCATGATGACAGCCCGCGCTGGCATCATCATTCTGTCATACAAAACCCGTATCACACTGCAGTTAACGGGTGCCATTCGTGCATCGTTAATTCACCCCGGGGGGTGTGTTATGGCTGAAAACAGTTTCCCTGCATCATCGTCCGACCGCGGACGGCCCAATCTGCACCCGCGCAGCGGTCGCGCGTCGCGCGTGCTGTTTCTGCTGCTGCTGGTGGCCGGGCTGGTGTTCACCGGTATCAATCTGTTCAACGACGTGGAAGAGACCGGCGCGGTCGTCACCAGCTATACGCCGTTCCTGCTGCTCGGCGTGGCGCTGCTGATTGCGCTCGGCTTCGAGTTTGTTAACGGCTTCCACGATACCGCCAACGCCGTCGCCACGGTGATCTACACTCACTCGCTGTCGCCGGGCGTGGCGGTGGTGTGGTCCGGCTTGTGTAATTTCCTTGGCGTACTGCTCTCCAGCGGCGTGGTGGCGTTTGGCATTATTTCGCTGCTGCCGGTGGAGCTGATTCTGCAGGCGGGCAGCGGTCACGGCTTTGCTATGGTGTACGCGCTGCTGTGCTCGGCGATTGTCTGGAACCTCGGCACCTGGTATTTCGGCCTGCCCTCTTCCTCCTCGCACACGCTGATCGGCTCGATTATCGGCGTAGGCGTGGCGAATGCGCTGCTGCACGGCCGCAGCGGCACCAGCGGCGTCGACTGGGATCAGGCGGTTAAAGTCGGTTACGCCCTGCTGCTGTCGCCGGTGATTGGCTTCATCTGCGCCGCCGTGCTGCTGCTGGCCATGAAGGCATTAGTGCGCAATCGCCAGCTGTATCAGGCGCCGGAAGGCAATCAGCCGCCGCCAGCGTGGATTCGTGGCCTGCTGATCCTCACCTGTACCGGCGTTTCGTTTGCCCACGGCTCGAACGACGGTCAGAAAGGCATGGGGCTGATTATGCTGATCCTGGTTGGCACCATGCCGATCGCCTATGCGCTCAACCGCTCGCTGCCGCCGGAGCAAATTCCGCGCGTGGCGGCGTTAACCCAGGTGACCGAACAGCAGTTGCTGACGCTGCAGCCACCGCCCGCCGCAATGCCGGCAGCGCGTGAGGTGCTGACGGAATATGTACGCACCAGCCAGAACCGGCCGCAGGTGCTGCCGGCGCTCGGTATGATGCTCGGCGATATCGGCGAACAGATTCGCCAGTACGGTTCGGTAGAAAATATTCCGGCGCAGGCGGTCACCAATACGCGAAACGATATGTATCTCGCCTCGGAGACCATCAAGCATCTGCAATCGGCCAACGTCGCGCTGCCGGAAGAGACGGCGCGCAACCTGACGGCGGTGAAGCACGAGCTGGACGCGGCCACGCGCTTTATCCCGATGTGGGTCAAAGTGGTGGTGGCGATTGCGCTGGGTCTCGGCACCATGGTCGGCTGGCGCCGGATTGTGGTTACGGTGGGTGAGCGCATCGGCAAAACCCATCTCACCTATGCGCAGGGTGCCAGTGCGGAGCTGGTGGCGATGGCTACTATCGGTGCGGCCGATGCCTTTGGTTTACCGGTGTCGACCACCCATGTGCTGTCGTCCGGCGTGGCCGGTACCATGGTGGCCAACCGATCCGGCCTGCAGCTCGCCACCCTGCGTAATCTGGCGCTGGCGTGGGTGCTGACGCTGCCGGTATCGGTGCTGCTGTCAGGGCTGCTGTATGCGCTGTTTATTCATCTGGCCTGATAGGCTCTGAAGACTGCTGGTGCAGGCGCAGCGTAATCAGGAACGCGCCCAGCACCATCAGTGCTGCCGCCAGATACACCGACTGCATCCCCCAGTGGCCGATTAACAGCCCCGCCACGGGTCCGGTCAACCCCAGCCCCAAATCGAGAAACGCCGAATAGGTACCGAGCGCCGATCCCTGATCCTGCTGCTGTACCCGCTTCACCGCTTCCACGCCCAGCGCCGGGAACACCAGCGAGAAACCGCCGCCGGTGAGGAAGGCGCCAATATCCACCAGCCAGCTGCTGTCCGCCTGCCAGATCAGCAGCAGACCGGCGCCCTCCAGCACGAACGAGATCAGCGAGACCTGCAGCCCGCCGAAGCGCGTGATATAGCGCCCGCACGCCAGCCGCACCAGCACGAAGCCGAGGCTGAACAGCGTCAGCGCGAACGCCGCGCCGCTCCAGTCGCGACTGGCGAAATAAAGGGTAATGAAGGTGGAGATCACGCCAAAGCCGATGGTGCCAAATCCCAGCGCCAGGCCAAACAGCCAGACGCGGCTGACCACGCGATGAAACGGAATGCGCACGCCGGCGCTGACGCTGACTGCCGGTTTGCCCGAGGCCATCCAGAAGCCGATCGCCCCCATCAGCGCGACCAGACCGGCAAAGCCGCTGATGCCAAAAATCTGATTCAGCAGCACGCCCAGCGGCGCACCAATCGCCATGGCAAAGTAAGTCGCCACGCCGTTCCACGAAATGACCCGCGCAGTTTGTCGCGGGCCGACAATATTCATGCCCCACAGCGTCGAGCCGGTACTGCTGAAGCTTTCCCCGACGCCGAGAAACAGCCGCCCCAGCGCCAGCAGCGTCAGGCTCAGCAGCGGCGCACCGCTGCACAGCGCGGCAATGATCGACAGCACGCCGCTCATGCCGCAGCACACCAGCCCCATCATCACCACGCGTTTCGGGCCGTAGCGATCGGCCAGCCGGCCAGAGTGCGGTCGACTGAGCAGCGTAGCGAAATATTGCAGACTGATGATCAGCCCGGCGATAAACGAGCTGAAGCCCAGCTGGTTATGCACAAACCCCGGCAGCACCGCCAGCGGCAACCCGACGGACAGGTAGCAAAAGAAGGTGAAAACGATGACGGAGAGGATGCGTTTATTTAACTGAGCATTACTCAGTACAGCGGCGTCAGACATGGAAGATGGCGTCAGAAACGTGGTGAAAGCGAAGGTTCACTATACCGGTTAGCAGACTAAGGATCGCGGCTTTTTTTGTTATAAAACATGGCGGCAGCGCACGCTTTCACCGGGTGATCGCTGGCTTGCCCGTTAACGCGGCGGACCTGACGGTTCAGGTACCACCGCTCAGGTTCAGATGCAGGACACCTGGGCCATGCGTGCGGCATGGCGTTCGATGGCGCTGGCGATCTCGGCGGAGACACGCAGCGTGCGGATCTCGCTGAACAGGCCGTCGGCCTCTTGGTAGGCTTTGCGCAGATAGCCCAGCCACTGCTTGATGCGCGCAACGTGGTAGTTGCCGGTATCACCCTGCTTTTCCAGCTGGGTGTAGCGCAGCAGCAACTCAACCACCTGCGACCACGGCATCGGGGCTTCGTTGTATTTCACCACGCGCCCCAGGTTAGGCACATTGAGCGCGCCGCGCCCGAGCATGACCGCGTCGCAGCCGGTAATGCGCAGGCAATCCTGCGCATCCTGCCAGTTCCAGATTTCGCCGTTGGCGATCACCGGAATTGTCAGACGCTGGCGAATCTCACCAATCGCCTGCCAGTTGATGCTCTCTGCGCGATAGCCGTCCTCTTTGGTCCGGCCATGCACCACCAGCTCGCTGGCACCGGCCTGCTGCACCGCATCGGCGATCTCGAAACGCCGCGCGCCCGAGTCCCAGCCGAGCCGCACTTTCACCGTGACCGGCAGATGAGCGGGCACCGCCTCGCGCATCGCTCTGGCACCACGATAGATCAGCTCCGGATCTTTCAGCAGCGTCGCACCGCCGCCGCTGCCGTTCACCAGCTTCGACGGGCAGCCGCAGTTGAGGTCAACGCCCCACGAACCCAGCTCCACCGCGCGTGCAGCGTTTTCTGCCAGCCACTCAGGATACTGGCCCAGCAGCTGCATGCGCACGCGCGTGCCGGAGGGCGTCCGGCTGTGATGGTGCAGCTCCGGACACAAACGGTAGAAGGATTTTACCGGCAGCAGCTGATCGACCACGCGTAAAAACTCAGTGACGCACAGGTCATAGTCATTCACGCCGGAGAGCAGTTCACGTACCAGCGAATCCAGTACGCCTTCCATGGGCGCCAGTAAAACCCGCATACCGTTACGTGTTCCCGTTGCTCTTCGCTGCCGGACGACGTGAGCGCGCCGGTTTACCCGCGTTGCCTGCCGCCGGGCCGTTATTGCCCGAACGACGCGGTGCACGCGCCTCGCCCTGTGGACGCGCGCCGCCGTTACCGGCGCTGGCACGCTGACCATTGCCGCCGCTGCGGCTGCGCGGTGCGTCAGCACCCTGCCCCGGCGCGCGGCCCTGGCCACGTCCGCGCGGCTGCTGCTGACGGCCATTCTGAATCGGCTCCGCCTTGATGCTCGGATCCGGCTCAAAGCCCGGCAGCGCAATGCGCGGAATTTCCCGCTTCAGCAGGCGCTCGATATCACGCAGCAGCTTGTGCTCGTCCACGCACACCAGCGACAGCGCAGCACCGGTGGCCGCAGCACGACCAGTACGGCCAATACGGTGCACGTAATCTTCCGCCACGTTCGGCAGCTCGTAGTTGACCACGTGCGGCAGCTCTTCGATATCCAGACCGCGCGCGGCAATATCCGTCGCCACCAGCACGCGAATGCCGCCGGTTTTGAAGTCGGCCAGCGCACGGGTACGCGCGCCCTGACTCTTGTTGCCGTGGATCGCGGCGGCAGTGATGCCATCTTTATTGAGCTGCTCAGCGAGGTGGTTAGCACCGTGCTTGGTGCGGGTGAACACCAGCACCTGCTGCCAGTTGTCGCGACCAATCATCAGCGACAGCAGTTCCCGTTTGCGCTTCTTATCGACAAAATGCACCTGCTGCGACACCTGCTCGGAAGCGGTGTTGCGGCGTGCCACTTCTACCTGTTCCGGGTTGGTGAGCAGTTTTTCCGCCAGCGCTTTGATCTCGTCCGAGAAGGTGGCAGAGAACAGCAGGTTCTGCCGTTTGGCCGGCAGTTTTGCCAGCACGCGGCGAATGTCGTGGATGAAGCCCATGTCGAGCATGCGATCCGCTTCGTCCAGCACCAGGATTTCCACTTGTGACAGATCGACCGCGTTCTGGTGCGCCAGATCGAGCAGACGCCCCGGCGTGGCGATCAGTACATCGACGCCGCCGCGCAGTTTCATCATCTGCGGATTAATGCTAACGCCGCCGAACACCACCAGCGAACGCATATTGAGGTACTGGCTGTATTCACGTACGTTTTCGCCAACCTGCGCTGCCAGTTCACGGGTTGGCGTGAGGATCAGCGCACGTACCGGACGGCGACCGCGCGCCGCTGCCGGTTTTTCTGACAGACGCTGCAGCAGAGGCAGCGTGAAACCGGCAGTTTTACCCGTGCCGGTCTGGGCGCTCGCCAGCAGGTCACGACCGGCCAGCACCACGGGAATCGCCTGACGCTGGATTGGCGTCGGTTCACGGTAGCCCTGTTCTGCTACCGCACGCAAAATATCGGCATTCAAGCCGAGAGAGTCAAAAGACATGCAGGTGTATTACTCCGAACCGCCCTGATCGCGCTGCGCGATGTAGTTTTCAGGGGGGATATGACGCAGCCTCGAGGCCTGCGTGTGAAAAGGGCACAAACTACCATGCGTAAGAGCGGCAGTGTAGCAGCTTTCCGCAAGAACCGCGACCAGCAAAACGTGAGGGCGATGGGCCGCTGCGCGGTAGCGCATAAAAAAGGAGCCGCAGTGGGCTCCTCTTTTCATGCTGGCACGTCCGCTTAGCTGCGTTTTTTCTGCACGCGCTGCGGTGGCTCTTTGGCCAGCAGCGACACCAGCGCCGGGCCCACCAGCATTACCACGCCCAGACAACCAATCAGCAGATTGTTGTGAATGAAGCGTGAAATCAGGAACAGCGTCAGCATCGCCGCGCCGAAGTAGTATGTCGTCGTTACTTCTTCCAGAGAGTCACCAAAGCGGCGCAAACGGGCACTACGCTGCAGGGCCAGCATGGTGATAAACACCAGCGCATAAGCTGCCACCAGGGTACTGCTCACTTCGACCAGTGCCTTATGTTTCCAGCCCCACACCAGCGCCGCGATCACCAGCAGGTGGGTCGCAATATGCAGGCAGGTTTGACCGGTAACAATCTGAACACGATTAGACCATTTCATTCTCTTCTCCTGGCAGACCCAACAGGTCGCCCAAGTGTATCTGACCGCAGCCAGACGGATTTCCTCAATGTAAAGCAAATTTCGGATAACACCCTAATTTTCTGTCTCCAGCACCACCCATTTGTGACAAAGACTACACTTTGTTCTGTTGATGATGAAAAGGAGCGCGTCGCAGTATGCCACAAAACACGCAAGGATCTTCATTTAAAGTCCTGACGATCAATACCCATAAGGGGTTTACCAGCTTTAACCGTCGCTTTATCCTGCCGGAACTGCGCGACGCAGTGCGCGCGACCTCGGCGGATATCGTCTTTTTACAGGAGGTGATGGGCACGCACGCCATCCACTCCGCACACATTGAAAACTGGCCGGAAAATTCGCACTACGAATACCTTGCCGACACCATGTGGCACGATTTCGCTTACGGCCGCAACGCGGTCTATCCCGAGGGCCATCATGGCAACGCGATACTGTCACGCTTTCCGATCACCGAATACCAAAACCGCGATATTTCTGTCGCCGGCAGTGAGAAACGCGGCATGTTGCATTGCCAGATTAGCCTGCCGGATCGGCCGGAACCGATTCACACGTTATGCGTGCACCTCGGCCTGAAAGAGAAGCACCGTCTGGCGCAGATGCGCATGATGTGTGAACTGATTGAGTCGCTGCCACCGGATGCGCCCCTGGTGGTGGCCGGCGATTTTAATGACTGGCAGGTACGCGCTAATCGATTCTTACAGCGCGGAGCCGGTCTGCAGGAGGTGTTTAGCATGAAAAACGGTCGCCCGGCGCGCACCTTCCCGGCGCGCTTTCCGCTGCTGCGTCTCGATCGCATCTATATCCGAAATGCGTCGGTGAGCCAGCCGTGGGCGCTACCGGTGAAACCCTGGTCACATCTGTCCGATCATGCCCCGCTGGCCGTGGAGATCTTTCTATGAATTTCAGCTGGCGCGAAGGTAACCAGCTGCGGCTGCTGGAAAATGGCGATCAATTCTTTCCGCGCGTCTCCGGCGCGATTCAGCGCGCCCAGCGTACGCTGCTGCTGGAGACGTTTATCCTGTTTGAAGATGAGGTCGGTAAGGCGCTGCACCGCGATCTGCTGGCCGCCGCGCAGCGCGGTGTTAAGGTGGAAGTGATGGTGGATGGCTACGGCTCGCCGGATCTTTCCACCCAGTACATCAACAGCCTGACCGAAGCAGGCGTGCGCTTTATCTATTACGATCCGCGTCCGCTGGTGATGGGCATGCGCACCAACGTGTTCCGCCGTCTGCATCGCAAAATTGTGGTAATTGATGAGGAGATTGCGTTTGTCGGCGGTATCAATTTCTCCGCCGAGCACAACACCGATTACGGGCCGGAAGCCAAGCAGGATTACGCCGTGGAGGTGAAAGGACCGGTGGTGCTGGACATCGCACGCTATGTACAGCAGGCGATCGGCAGCGAACAGGTAACGCGCCGCTGGTGGGGCGCGCGCTCCCAGCGCCTGGCGGTGAACGCCCTGCCCGGTGATGCGCAGGTGCTGTTTGTCTACCGCGATAACGATGAGCACCGCGATGACATCGAACAGCACTATCTCGATATGCTGCGCAAGGCGAAGCAGGATGTGATTATCGCCAACGCCTACTTCTTCCCCGGCTATCGCCTGTTGCGGGAAATGCGCAGCGCGGCCCAGCGCGGTGTGCGCGTGCGGCTGATTGTGCAGGGTGAACCGGACATGCCGATTGTCAAAGTCGGCGCCGAGCTGCTGTACAACTATCTGGTGGATGCTGGCGTTGAAGTGTACGAATACTGCCGTCGCCCGCTGCATGGCAAAGTGGCGGTGCAGGATCAGCAGTGGTCAACGGTCGGTTCCAGCAACCTCGACCCGCTCAGCCTGTCGCTGAATCTCGAAGCCAACCTGATCATTCACGACCACGCCTTCAACCAGACGCTGCGCGATAACCTTGAGCAGCTGCTGGCTGCGGACTGCGTGCGCGTCGATGAAGACAAGCTGCCGCCGCGCACCTGGTGGCAGCTGACCAAGAGCGTCATCGTGTTCCATTTCCTGCGCCATTTCCCGGCCATCGCCGGCTGGCTGCCTGCCCATACGCCCCATTTGTCTCAGGTCGATCCGCCGGTGCAGCCGGAAATGGAAACCCAGGACCGGGTTGAAGCCGATAACGAAGGAGCGAAACCCTGATGAGCAAAAAGAACCCGCGCTGGCAGTTAGCGAAAAAAATCCTTACCTGGCTGTTCTTCATTGCGGTGATCGTGCTGCTGGTGGTTTACGCACGCAAGGTGAACTGGGAGGACGTGTATAAGGTCATCGTCGGCTATAACCGCTACGTGGTGCTGAGCGCCGCCGCGTTAGTGGTGGTGAGCTACCTCACCTACGGTCTGTACGATTTGATTGGCCGCGCCTACTGCGGGCATAAGCTGGCGAAACGTCAGGTGATGCTGGTGTCATTCATCTGTTACGCCTTTAACCTGACGCTGAGCACCTGGGTGGGCGGTGTGGCGATGCGCTATCGCCTCTATTCGCGCCTCGGCCTGCCCGGCGGCACCATCACGCGCATCTTTTCACTGAGTATTGCCACCAACTGGCTGGGCTACATTTTGCTTGGCGGCGTAGTGTTTGTCGCCGGCATGGTGCCGATTCCGCCCGGCTGGTTCATCGGCGAAGGCACACTACGGGTGATTGGTGCGGTCCTGCTGGCGATGGTGGCGGTTTATCTGTGGGCCTGTGCTTTCGCGAAGAAGCGCCGCTGGACGGTGAAGGGCCAGCATCTGCAACTGCCCTCGCTGCGCATGGCGCTGTTTCAGTTTGCCGTTTCCTGCGCCAACTGGATGGTGATGGGCACCATTATCTGGCTGCTGCTGGCGCGTGAAGTGGATTATCCCATCGTGCTGGGCGTGCTGTTAATCAGCAGTATTGCCGGGGTGATTATTCATATTCCGGCGGGCATTGGCGTGCTGGAAGCGGTGTTCCTCGCGCTGCTCAGCGGCCAGCATGCTTCGCACGGTGAGATTATCGCCGCGCTGCTGGCTTATCGCGTGCTCTATTTTATTCTGCCGCTGCTGCTGGCACTGGTGCTGTATCTGTGGCTGGAGAGCCGCGCGAAGCATTTACGGCAGAAGAATGAGCGCAAGATGGCGGCGCGATAAGGCGTGCCAGGTGGAGGATGAAGAACGCGTAATACATTGCGCCGCTGCGGAGAAGGTGAAACGGGCTGATAAGTACAAACCGTTCACCTGGCCGTAGCGGCGCGATTATTTTCACAGCCTTAATGGCTGGTTACTCTTAGCGACGGTTACCGAAAATCCGCAGCAGCATCAGGAACAGGTTGATGAAATCGAGATACAGCGTCAGCGCGCCCATGATGGAGAAGCGGCGCAGATTCTCTTTATCGTTAACATCAATGCCCTCACCGATGGCTTTCAGCTTCTGGGTGTCATAAGCCGTCAGGCCCACAAACACCACCACGCCGATATAGGTAATCGCCCACATCAGCGCCGGGCTTTTCAGCCAGAAATTCACCAGCGACGCCAGCAGAATGCCGATCAGCGCCATAAACAGCAGACTGCCGAAGCGGCTCAGGTCGCGTTTAGTGGTGTAGCCGTAAAAGCTCATGGCACCAAACATGCCCGCGGTAACGAAGAAGGTACTGGCGATCGACGAGTAGGTATAAACAAGGAAAATACTCGCCATTGTCAGCCCGGTCAGCGCGGAATAGAGCATAAACAGCCCGGTCGCCACGGCGCCGCTCATGCGCTGCACCATGCCGGAAAGCACGAATACCAGCGCCAGCTGCGCGATAATCAGGCCGAAGAAGGTGATGCGATTGGCAAACACCAGCTCCATGACGGCAGGCGTGCGCGCGGCAAACCACGACACAAACGCCGTCAGCAGTAAGCCGCAGGTCATCCAGCCATACACCTGCGCCATATAGGTTTGCAGCCCGGTCGACGCCTGCTGCACGATTGAACCATTACGTGGATATCGATCCATGATGCACCTCTTTAAAAGTTACTGATAACGTCAGTGTGAAGTGTACACCACCGATCGTCAACGGCGCGTCATACACTGCTGATATCGCCCGTCAACCCGCTGGGCAAACCACGCGGTGGTGAGATTACGGGTAATTTTCGGGCTCTCCAGCTTAATGCCCGGCAGCACTTCGCGCGGCAGACGTTTTCCCGCCATCTTATCGGCGAGGATAAAGGTCTGTTTCCACAGCGTGCTGTCGCTGAAGCTTTCGCTGTCGCCCTTCTCCAGATCGCGGCGAATTTCCCGCGGGCTCATGTCCAGCTGCTTCGCCAGCGTGCGCACCGCCAGTTCGGTGGCGCTCGCCTGTTCGCTGCCGTAGCGGATCAGGTCGCCGTCCAGCGCCAGTTTGATGCCGCTGGCACGCGCCACCGCAGCCTGGAACGCGGCGTTGCGGCTGGCGTACCAGCCGGCGTTGAAGTCGGCGAAGCGATACAGCGGCTGGCTGTAGTCTACCGGATAGCCCAGCAGGTGCAGCGTGCCGAAGTAGATACCGCCGCGCCGGCTAAACACTTCGCGCCGGATTGAACCGTCAATCGGGTATGGATAGCCCTGCGCATGCGCTTCGGCAAAGGCAATGCTGACCTGCATCGGCCCGCCGGTGTGGATTGGGTTGAGATTACCGAACAGCTTCTGCCCCATCGGCACCATATCGATAAAGTCATCGAAAATGGCGCTCAGCTCTTTCTCGCTGTGCACCTTATC
This sequence comes from Pantoea sp. Pa-EAmG, assembly GCF_030024295.1. Classification (NCBI taxonomy): domain Bacteria; kingdom Pseudomonadati; phylum Pseudomonadota; class Gammaproteobacteria; order Enterobacterales; family Erwiniaceae; genus Pantoea; species Pantoea sp. Pa-EAmG. The sequence goes on along the minus strand of NZ_JASEWO010000024.1, from coordinate 6,541 downwards.
GAGACGTGCCGCGTAGCTCTCGCCGTTGGAGGATTTGATCAGTAACGCGGTGCGCACCAGAAACGCCGGCACGTGCACGCTGGCGGCGCGGCGGTCGATCTCCGCCCAGGCGATTTTTGGCAGACCCGGCACGGTGGCATCGGCGCTGAAGTTAGATTCCTGATCGGTCACGGCGATCACCGCGCAAATGTTGCTGGCGCTGGCGTCGATGTGCTGCACGCGCAGCGCGGTGTAGATGTCGTCGGCCCAGGCCGATTTTTGCGTCACATGGGCGGGCAGCAATTGCTGAATTTGCGCTTTCACGTCAGCGGGCTGGCGGGCCGGTAGCTGCGGCTCCTTTTTGGTGCTGCATCCGGCCAGCACCAGCGCAGCCAGCAGCGCTGCGCCTCGTAATATCGTGGTGGTGTTCATCCTGCTCCCTGATAAGCCAGCAAAAACCGTACCTTACCGTTTTCGTGGTCTGGCGGCTATCAGCGCGGGCGGATTTTGCGCGCTAGTTCCAGCGTTCAGCGGCCTGGTGGTCGCTGTCGCGGGCATCGACCCAGCGATCGCCCTGCGCGGTGGCTTCGCGCTTCCAGAACGGCGCGCGGGTTTTCAGGTAATCCATGATGAATTCACTGGCGGCAAAGGCGCTGCCGCGATGGGCGCTGCTGACGCCGACGAACACGATCTCATCACCAGGGAACAGTTCGCCTACGCGATGAATCACCGTCACCTGCTGCAGCGCCCAGCGCTGACGCGCATCCGCCACAATCTCTGCCAGCGCTTTTTCCGTCATGCCGGGATAGTGCTCCAGCGTTAGCGCGGCCACGCTGTCGCCGAGATTATGGTTGCGGACTTTGCCGGTGAAGGTGACGACCGCGCCGTCGCTGTCATGCGCCGCCAGCAGCGCATACTCGTCGCCAACGTTAAATGGTGCGCTGCCGACGCGAATTCGGGTTGTCATGCTCAGCCTCCGGTAACCGGCGGGAAGAACGCCACTTCATCGCCGGCGCGCAGCGGATGGTTCATCGGCACCAGCGTCTGATTCACCGCCGCCAGCAGCTTGCCGGACTCCAGCGCCAGCGCCCAGCGATCGCTTTTCTGCGCCAGCGCAGCGCGCAGCGTGGCGACGTCAGCGTACTCTGCCGCCAGATCCAGCGCGGCGGTGCCGGTCAGTTCCCGCACCTGGGCAAAAAACAGCACCTTAATCATGGCGCACCGCCCGGAAATCACCGGATTTACCACCGCTTTTGCTCAGCAGTCGCAGCTGGTCGATGACGATATCTTTCTGCACCGCTTTGCACATGTCGTAGATGGTCAGCGCCGCGACCGAGGCGGCGGTCAGCGCTTCCATTTCCACGCCGGTTTTGCCGCTCAGGCGACAGCGCGAGGTAATGCGTACGCGGCTGTGCTCCGGCTCAGCCACCAGCGTCACCTCGACTTTGCTCAGCATCAGCGGATGGCACAGCGGAATCAGTTCCCAGGTGCGCTTCGCCGCCTGAATACCGGCAATGCGTGCGGTGGCGAAAACATCGCCTTTGTCATGGCTGCCGTCGAGGATCATTTGCAGCGTGGCCGGCTGCATTAACACCAGGGCTTCCGCCTGCGCTTCTCGCACGGTGTCAGTTTTGCCGGAGACGTCCACCATGTGGGCTTCGCCGGCCGCGTTGATATGGGTTAACGAGGACATGCTTATAACTTCTTCAAATGTGAGACAAAATTACACGGACGCGTACGCGCATCCAGCTGGGCTTCAATGATCCGCTCCCATGCGCTGTGGCAGGCACCGGTTGAGCCCGGCACGGCAAACAGCAGCGTCTGGTTGGCCAGACCGGCCACCGCGCGTGATTGCAGCGTCGCGCTGCCGATCTCCTCGTAGGAGATCATGCGAAACAGTTCGCCAAAGCCGTCAATTTCCCGATCCAGCAGCGGCAGCAGCGCTTCCGGCGTACTGTTTTTACTGTTAAAGCCGGTACCGCCGTTAATCAGCACCACCTGCACATCTTCACTGGCGATCCAGCGCGACACCGTGGCGCGGATGCGATAACGGTTGTCCGGGACGATGGCGTGATCAACCACCTGATGCCCGGCTTCGGTCAGCGCCTCACGCAGATAGTCGCCGGAGCTGTCACTGCTGGCGTCGCGGCTGTCAGAGACGGTCATCACCGCCGCATTTAAGGCGACAAAATCGCCGGAAGGTTTACCCATGGCCGTAACTCCTGTGTTTAGCCACCAATGAAGGAGAGGTTCTGCGTGATGCCGGTATTGCCCTGATGCAGGAAATGCGTCTGCTTTTTCTGCCCGAGGCTGTGAGCGATGCGCGCCTGCAGCTCGGCCTGCTGATCGTCGGAGGCCAGCAGATCGCGCAGCGGCACGCCGCCGTCGCCAAACAGGCACAGATGCAGGTTACCGATCGCCGATACGCGCAGGCGATTACAGCTGGCGCAGAAATCTTTTTCATACGGCATGATCAGGCCAACTTCACCCTGATAATCCGGATGGCGGAACACCTGGGCCGGGCCATCGCTGCGGCCGCGCGGCTGGCGCTGCCAGCCCTGCATGATCAGCTGATCGCGAATCAACTCGCCGGACACATGATGACGGCGGAACAGATCGCCGCCCTCGCCGGTTTCCATCAGCTCGATAAAGCGCAGCTGAATGGGCCGGGTGCGGATCCATGCCAGAAAGGTCTCCAGACTGTGGCTGTTGACGTCGCGCATCAGCACGCTGTTGACTTTAACGGTGCTGAAACCGGCATCAAAGGCCGCATCAATCCCCGCCATGACTTCATGAAACTTGTTCTGCCCGGTAATGGCGTGAAACTGCCGTGCGTCGAGGCTGTCGACGCTGACATTGATATGGGTGAGGCCTGCCGCACGCCAGGCGCCGACATCGCGCGCCATGCGGTAGCCATTGGTGGTCATAGCGATCTGGCGGATCGCCGCGTTGTCGCGCACGGCGGCAATGATATCGGTGAAGTCGCGCCGCATCGAGGGTTCGCCGCCGGTCAGGCGCACTTTTTCGGTGCCCGCCGCCGCAAAGGCACGCGTCACGCGACGAATCTCATCCAGCGAGAGAAAACTTTTGTTGTGCACGCCGTTCGGCCGGTAGCCGTCGGGCAGGCAGTAGGTACAACGGAAGTTACACACATCCGTGACCGACAGGCGCAGATAATAAAAGCTGCGCGCATAGGCATCTGTAAATTGTGGCACCTGAACACCTTTCCAAAGTACGGGAGATGCAGTCATTTCTTTCTGCACCCTGGCAGCTCGCGGCTGCGGCCAGGCATCCATATCACACGACTTAGGAACGCAAGGCTTGGGAGTCTGTTGTCATTGTGGACAACACGGTTAAAGCAAATGGTAGCGCGATTTGACGCTCGCATCCATCGGCATTTATCGCTATATATATTGATACATAACGTTATTTCACCGCATTTTCGCGACAGGATACGGTAAAATGCGCGACAGATATTGATACACATCAGTTGAACGCCGTCTGCACCTCACGTGCGGCGTTTTAAGGAGCAGCATGAATCGTACCCTGGCAGATTTGGATCGCGTGGTGGCACTCGGCGGCGGCCACGGCCTTGGCCGCGTGATGTCGGCGCTGGCGCCGCTGGGCTCACGCCTGACCGGCATCGTCACCACCACCGACAACGGCGGATCCACCGGCCGCATACGCCGTTCAGAAGGCGGCATTGCCTGGGGCGACATGCGCAACTGCATTAATCAGCTGATCACCGAACCCAGCGTGGCCTCTGCCATGTTCGAGTATCGCTTTACCGGCAACGGCGAACTGGCCGGGCATAATCTGGGCAATCTGATCCTGAAAGCGCTCGATCATCTCAGCGTGCGTCCGCTGGAAGCCATCAACATTATCCGCAACCTGCTGAAGGTGGATGCGTTTCTGATTCCGATGTCAGAGCAGCCGGTGGACCTGGTCGCGCAGGATAGCGAAGGCAATATGGTGTACGGTGAAACGGCGATTGACGAAATGAAGCAGGCGCCGGAAGAGCTGATGCTGCACCCCAATGTGGTGCCGACGCGTGAAGCGCTGGACGCCGTCGCCGAGGCCGATTTGATCCTGATTGGTCCCGGCAGCTTTTACACCAGCCTGATGCCGATTCTGCTGATGGAGGAGATGGCACGCGCGCTGCGCCGGACGCCCGCCACCATGGTGTTCATCGGAAATCTCGGGCGCGAACTGAGTCCGGCGGCGGCCAGCCTGACGGTCGCCGACAAGCTGGCGATGATGGAAAAAGCCATTGGCAAACGGGTGATTGACGCTGTAGTGGTCGGCCCGTCAGCAGACACGCGCGGCGTCACTGATCGGTTGATCGTGCGCGAACCGCTGGAAGCCGCCGATATCCGCTATCGTCACGACCGCCAGCTGCTGCGCCGCGCGCTGGAACATGCCATTCAGGCGGTTTAGCCGGCGCGCAACGCGACCGCCGGCTTCACATTAAGAGGCGGCGATAAACAGTTCACGCAGCTCGTGCAGCTGGTCGCGCACCCGCGCGGCCTCTTCGAACTCCAGGTTCTGCGCGTGCTGCTGCATCTGCCCTTCCAGCTCGTGGATCTTCTTCTGCATGGCCTGTGGCGTGAGCGCCAGATAGCTGGCCTCAGCCTCGGCGGCAGTGCGTGAAGCCGTTTTACCTTTGCCGCGCGTTTTCACCACGTTTTTGCCCAGCTCAAGAATATCGGTGATTTTCTTGTTCAGGCCCTGCGGCACAATGCCCCGCTCTTCGTTATAGCGCTGCTGCTTCTCGCGGCGGCGCTCGGTCTCTTCCATCGCCCGCGCCATCGACGGCGTGATCTTGTCTGCGTAGAGAATCGCTCTGCCGTTGACGTTACGCGCTGCGCGTCCGATGGTCTGAATCAGCGAGCGCTCGGAGCGCAGGAAGCCCTCTTTATCGGCGTCCAGAATCGCCACCAGCGACACTTCCGGCATATCCAGCCCTTCGCGCAGCAGGTTGATCCCCACCAGCACGTCAAATTCCCCGAGACGCAGATCGCGAATGATCTCCATACGTTCAACGGTATCAATGTCGGAGTGCAGATAACGCACCTTCTCGCCGTGCTCTTCAAGATACTCGGTGAGGTCTTCGGCCATGCGCTTGGTCAGCGTGGTGACCAGCACGCGCTCGTTGATTTCGACGCGCTTGCGGATCTCCGACAGCAGATCGTCGACCTGGGTCGCCACCGGACGCACCTCAAGAATCGGATCGAGCAGACCGGTAGGCCGCACCACCTGATCGATGACGTCGCCGCCCGATTTCTCCAGCTCGTAGTTACCTGGCGTGGCCGAGACATAAATGGTCTGCGGTGCCAGCGCTTCAAACTCTTCAAAGCGCAGCGGACGGTTGTCCAGCGCTGACGGCAGGCGGAAACCGTACTCCACCAGCGTCTCTTTACGCGCGCGGTCACCGCGATACATGCCGCCAATCTGCGGAATAGTCACGTGGGATTCATCGACCACCAGCAGCCCATCCGCCGGCAGGTAATCAAACAGCGTCGGCGGCGGCTCGCCCGGTCCGCGCCCGGAGAGATAGCGCGAGTAGTTTTCAATGCCCGAGCAGTAGCCGAGTTCGTTCATCATTTCGAGGTCAAACTGGGTGCGCTGGGTGATGCGCTGCTCTTCCAGCAGTTTGTTGTTCTCCAGCAGCACTTTGCGCCGCACCGCCAGCTCATCCTTAATCTCTTCCATCGCCTGCAGAATACGCTCGCGCGGCGTCACATAGTGCGTCTTCGGGTAGATGGTGAAACGCGGAATCACCGAGATCACCTGGCCGGTCAGCGGGTCGAACAGCGACAGGCGCTCAACCTCTTCATCAAACAGTTCAACGCGCAGACCAATGTCATCGGATTCCGCCGGGAAGATATCGATTACTTCGCCGCGCACGCGGAAGGTGCCGCGCTGGAAAACCTGGTCGTTGCGGGTGTACTGCAGTTCGGCGAGGCGGCGCAGGATGCTGCGCTGGTCGATGATCATGCCGCGCGTCAGATGCAGCATCATTTTCAGGTAGAGATCGGGATCGCCCAGGCCGTAGATAGCAGAAACCGACGCCACCACAATCACGTCGCGGCGCTCCAGCATCGCTTTAGTGGCAGAGAGACGCATCTGCTCGATGTGCTCGTTTACCGCCGCATCTTTCTCGATGAAGGTATCCGAACTGGGCACGTAGGCTTCCGGCTGATAGTAGTCGTAGTAGGAGACGAAGAACTCGACCGCGTTATCCGGGAAGAACTCTTTCATCTCACCATACAGCTGTGCCGCCAGCGTTTTATTCGGTGCCATTACCATGGTCGGCCGGTTGAGATCGGCAATGACGTTGGCGATGGTAAAAGTTTTTCCTGAACCGGTAACCCCCAGCAGCGTCTGGTGCGCCAGTCCATCCTCCAGCCCTTCTTCAAGGCGACGAATCGCCTCAGGCTGATCGCCTGAAGGTTTGAAAGCGGAGTTGAGTTTAAAGGCTTTACTCATGGTATTACGGTTCCTGCTGAAGAAGTCGGCGGGCAGGCTGGTAATTCTACTCTGCTATGGCGAATTTGCCAGA
>NZ_JASEWO010000199.1:0-7517 GCF_030024295.1 Pantoea sp. Pa-EAmG | reverse complement strand
TCAACACCGAAATGAGCCTGTCGCTGGAAGGTATCGGTGCCGTGCTGCAGATGGATGATGACTACACGGTGATCAACTCGATGGTCGCCGGTGGTCCGGCGGCCAAGAGCAAATCCATCAGCGTGGGCGACCGCATTGTGGGCGTCGGCCAGCCGGGCAAGCCAATGGAAGATGTGATTGGCTGGCGTCTGGATGACGTGGTGTCCAAAATTAAAGGGCCGAAGGGCAGCAAAGTGCGCCTCGAGATCCTGCCAGCCGGCAAGGGCACCAAAACCCGTACCGTGACGCTGACGCGTGAGAAAATCCGTCTGGAAGATCGTGCGGTGAAGGGCACTGTGCACAACGTCGGCAAAGAGAAAGTCGGCGTGCTGGATATCCCGGGCTTCTACGTTGGCCTGACCGATGATGTGAAAGTGCAGCTGCAGAAACTGCAGAAGCAGAACGTCGACAGTATCGTCATCGATCTGCGTACCAACGGCGGCGGCGCGCTGACCGAAGCGGTATCGCTCTCCGGCCTGTTTATTCCGAGTGGCCCGGTGGTGCAGGTGCGTGACAATAATGGTCGCGTGCGTGAGGACAGCGACAACGACGGCATCGTTTACTACAAAGGTCCGCTGGTGGTGCTGGTCGATCGCTTCAGCGCCTCGGCGTCGGAAATCTTTGCCGCGGCGATGCAGGATTACGGCCGCGCGCTGATTGTCGGCGAACCGACCTTTGGTAAGGGCACGGTGCAGCAGTATCGCTCACTCAACCGCATCTACGATCAGATGCTGCGTCCGGAATGGCCAGCGCTGGGCTCAGTCCAGTACACCATTCAGAAGTTCTACCGCATCAACGGCGGCAGTACTCAGCGGAAAGGCGTCACGCCAGACCTGCTGATGCCGACCGGTGTGGAAGCAGCAGAGACCGGCGAGAAGTTTGAGGATAACGCGCTGCCGTGGGACAGCATCAACGCGGCGACCTACACCAAAACCGGCGATATCACGCCGCTGGTGCCGCAGCTGACCAAAGAGCACGCCGATCGCATCGCCAAAGATCGCGAGTTCCAGTACATCATGAAAGACATCGCGCGTTTCAACGCGATGAAGGACAAGCGTAACATCGTGTCGCTCAATCTGGCTCAGCGCGAGAAAGAGAACCACGAAGAAGATGCGCTGCGTCTGGAACGTATCAATGCGCGCTACCTGGCGGAAGGCAAAGCGCCGCTGAAGAGCCTGGACGATCTGCCGAAAGACTACAAAGAGCCGGATCCGTATCTGGATGAAACGGTGAAAATCGCTAACGATTTGGCCCAGCTGGAAAAAGATCAGCCAGCGCCGGCGGCAGCGAAGTAACCCTTCGGCCTGAAATCACAGCACCGCTGCGGCGGTGCTTTTTTTTGCCTGTAAATCGCCGCACGGCAGGCGGCAGCCGCTACCATTACCAAATGTAAAGTTATGTCTTTTTAGGCACTTAAAGATTAAGGTCGCTTGAAAAGCGCCACAATGGACATAGGATGTATATCCGCGCATGAGCGCGAGCACAACTGAGGAAGATTAACGTTTATGATGCGTATTGCGCTTTTCCTGGTCACCAACCTGGCGGTGATGTTGGTATTCGGACTGATTCTGAGTCTGACAGGAATCCAGTCAAGCAGTGTTCAGGGTCTGATGATTATGGCAGGTCTGTTTGGCTTTGGCGGTGCGTTTGTTTCACTGCTGATGTCCAAATGGATGGCGTTACGCTCGGTCGGCGGTGAAGTGATTGAACAACCCCGTAACGAGACGGAACGCTGGCTGATGGAAACCGTCGGCCGCCAGGCTCAGCAGGTCGGCATTGCGATGCCGCAGGTGGCGATTTACCACGCGCCCGATATCAACGCCTTTGCCACCGGCGCACGCCGTGACGCCTCGCTGGTAGCGGTCTCCACCGGTTTGCTGCAGAACATGAGCCGCGATGAAGCGGAGGCGGTGCTGGCGCACGAGATCGCCCACATCGCGAACGGTGACATGGTCACCATGACGCTGATTCAGGGTATCGTGAACACCTTCGTGATCTTCATTTCGCGTATCATTGCGCAGGTGGCGTCTGGCTTCCTGTCCGGCAACCGCGACGGTGAAGAGAGCAGCAACGGCAATCCGCTGGTCTATTTTGCCGTGGCGACAGTGCTGGAACTGGTGTTTGGTATTCTCGCCAGCATCATCACCATGTGGTTCTCGCGCCATCGCGAATTCCACGCCGACGCCGGCTCTGCGAAGCTGGTGGGGCGTGAAAAGATGATTGCCGCGCTGCAGCGCCTGAAAACCAGCTACGAACCGCAGGAACCCAGCAGCATGATGGCGTTCTGTATTAACGGTAAAGGTAAGTCGCTGAGCGAGCTGTTTATGTCGCACCCGCCGCTCGACAAGCGTATCGAAGCGCTGCGCAGCGGTGCCTACCTTAAGTAAGCCATATAGAAAATGAACAGGGCGCCTGCGGGCGCCCTTTTTTTTATGACTCTGCCGGCTGACGGCTTTGCGTCATGCGCAGCATACTGACGATCGCCGCCACGCTGGCAAAGGTCCCGGCCAGCAGCAGCGAGGCATGCGTGCCGCTGTCGTTGAACAGGTTAAACATCAGCGCCACCAGCGCGGCGCCGGTGCTTTGCCCGACCAGTCGCGCGGTGCCGAGCATGCCGCTGGCACCGCCACTGCGCTGGCGCGGAGCCGACGAGATGATGGTGTGATTGTTGGGTGACTGGAACAGCCCGAAGCCGGCACCGCACAGCATCATGCGCCAGATAATATCGGCATCCGTGGGCTGTGCAGGCAGCAGCGCCAGCAGAAACAGCCCGGCGGCAAACAGCGCCAGCCCCAGCCCACCCAGCAGCCCGGCATGAAACTTCTCGATCAGACGGCCGGCAATCGGTGCCATCACCATGGTAGCCAGCGGCCACGGCGTCAGCAGCAGGCCGGTCGCGACTTCATCCCGGCCCAGTACGTTTTGCAGGAAAAACGGCAGCGACACCATCGCCAGCATTTGTGCACAGAATGAACAGATCGAGGTGCCGATCGACAACGAAAACACCGGAATGCGCAGCAAATCTACTGGCAGCAGCGGCACCGGCATCGCCAGCTGACGCCGCACAAACACCACGCCGATCAGCAGCAGCGCCAGCAGCATACCCGCAATCAGCCAGCCATTTTCTCCCTGCGCGAAGCCGGTCAGCGCTGAAATCAGCAGGCCGAAAAACAGCGCATTCATGATGGCGCTCGGCACATCAAATTTCTGCTGCTTCGCTTTCTGCGTGTTATCCGGCAGGAAGCGCAGCGCCAGCCACAGCGCCACCACACCGAGTGGCACGTTGATCAGGAACAGCCATTTCCAGCTGGCGATGGAGAGAATCGCGGCCGCCACCGTGGGACCGGCGGCGCTGGAAACGGCCACGATCAGCGAGTTGATGGCCATGCCGCGTCCCAGGAAGCGCTGCGGGTAAATAATACGGATTAGCGCAGTGTTGACGCTCATCAGCGCCGCACCGCCGAAGCCCTGCAGCACGCGCGCCACGGTGAGCATATTCAGCGAAGAGGAAAGGGCGCAGAACAGCGAGGTGAATACAAACAGCACCAGCCCGACCTGATAGACGCGCCGGTAGCCGAACATATCGCCAAGAAACGACAGCGACAGCAGCGAAATCACGATAGCGATTTGATAGGCGTTGACGATCCAGATCGATTCCGCCGGGCTGGCGTTCAGCTCACGCGCAATGGTCGGCAGCGCCACGTTGGCAATCGCGCCGTCCAGCACCGCCATCATGATGCCAAGCGCAATGGTAATTATTGCGCCGTAGCGCTGTGGAACGGGTAATCCATCCTGAGACACGGTAGGAGACATAAACAGGGAGAAGTGAAGTAAGTGAATATCATCATGCTAATCAATTTTCTGCCTGAAATCACCGCATTAATGGACAAAAATTACAAGTGGATGTGTCGTTGCCGCCGTCCGGCTGTAACCTCTATACTGGCGTTTTTTGCAAAAGCGTTAAGGAAGTCCCGCATGGCGAGCCGCGATAACGATAAACAGCCGGATGCCGTATCATCAGTGATGAAAGTGTTTGGCATTCTGCAGGCGCTGGGTGAAGAGCGCGATCACGGCATCACCGAGCTTTCGCAGCGGGTTATGATGTCGAAAAGCACGGTCTACCGCTTTCTGCAGACCATGAAATCGCTCGGCTACGTGGCGCAGGAGGGCGAGAGCGAAAAATATTCGCTGACGCTCAAGCTGTTTGAACTTGGCGCGCACGCGCTGCAGAACGTGGATTTGATTCGCAGCGCCGATGTGGAGATGCGCGAACTGTCGCGCCAGACCAAAGAGACCATTCATCTCGGCGCGCTGGAAGAGGACAGCATCGTCTATATCCACAAGATTGACTCGCTGTATAACCTGCGCATGTATTCGCGCATCGGCCGGCGTAATCCGCTGCACAGTACCGCCATCGGCAAAGTGCTGCTGGCGTGGCGTGAGCGCGCAGAGGTGAACGACATTCTGCGTGAAGTGGAATTCCGTCGCAGCACCGCTAACACTATCGTCAGCGCGCAGGCGCTACTGCCGGTGCTGGAGCAGGTCAGGCAACAGGGCTTTGGTGAGGATAATGAAGAGCAGGAAGCGGGGATTCGCTGTCTGGCGGTACCGGTATTTGATCGCTTCGGCGTGGTGATTGCCGGCATGAGCCTCTCTTTTCCGACGGTGCGCTTCTCCGAACCGGCAAAAAAAGAGTATGTGGTGATGCTGCACCGTGCTGCGCGTAAGGTGTCGGAGCAAATGGGTTATTACGAATATCCGTTCTGAATCCTGCCGGGCTGACGCGCAGCCCGGCAGACGGCTAAACTCAGTTGTCGACCACTTCGCCGCTTTTCTTCAGCAGTGGACAATCGGTAACGCCAACAATGCCGCTGTCGGTGTGCAGATACTGTGCGGTAATCATGCCGCGCGCGGTCAGGTAGCTGCACTGTAAGCCCAGCCCGGCTGCGTTTTTATTGCTGCCGGTTAACACGCCGTAGCCGGTAAACAGCATCGCCAGCCACAAGACAGCCAGCACCATCACCGCACGAATCAGTAGTTTCATTTTTATCTCCTTGTGTTACATAACGCAGCTGTTCCCGCGTTGCTGCGAACTCTATAGTAGCAGCATGCCTCGCTTTTCTCGCCGGATCGATCAGAGATAACTGAAAGCGGCACGCAGGCGGGATAATCTGCTTTATCTCCGCCACCATATCTTTTCCGCACGCAACGAGTAGAATCAGCGGCGATGTACCTGAATGATGTTTGAGGATTGATGCAGTTATGAACGAATTAGCCGCCAGTACCGGTCCGCTGTTTAACTATGGCGTGCTGGCCATCATTGTGGTTGTGGCCTTTATTGCCTGGTTTTTTGTTAACCGGGCCAGCGTGCGCGCCAGTGAACAGCTTCAGCTGCTAGAAGCGCTGCTGGAAGAGCAAAAGAAACAGAACGCGCTGCTGCGCCGTATCGCTGAGGCGCAGCCGGTGGCCGAAAAAGCGCAGGATGAGCAGGATACCGGGGACAAGCGCGACTTTATTCGCCTGATCCCGGAACGTTAAGCCCACAACGGAGAGGCCATGGCCTGGCAAAATCCCTGGTATGACGCTTCGCTGGCCCATCATACGCCGCACGGCTTTCGTAACCCGGAAGAGGAGTTGCGTCAGCCTGGCGATCTACAGCGCTGGCGGCGCGAGCGTAAGCAGCAGAATCTGCCGCTGCCACCGCAGTCCGGCTATGCGGCCTTTACCGCCAGCTGGTGCCAGCAGGCCGACCTGAGCGGTGAAGATGACCGTGTCTGGTGGCTGGGCCATGCCGCGCTCCTGCTGCGTCTCAATCAGCGTTATATTTTGATCGACCCGGCGCTGTCGGCACGCGCCTCGCCGTTGCCGTTTGCCGGGCCGCAGCGTAAAACCCCGGCGCCGCTCAGCGTGGCGCAGCTGCCGCATCTTGATTATGTGCTGATCTCGCATAACCATTACGACCACCTTGATCGGCCTACAGTGAAACGCATCGCCCGCCGCTTTCCTGCCGCGCACTTTCTGGTGCCGCTGGGAATGGCCGACTGGTGTCGCCGCCGTGGCGTGCGCACCGTCACCGAACTGGACTGGTGGCAGCAGGTGCAACTGGACGACATCAGCTTCACAGCCGTTCCCGCGCGCCACTGGAGCATGCGCACCTTCTGGGATCGCAACCGGTCGCTGTGGTGCGGCTGGGTAGTGCGTAATGCGCAGCTCAATTTCTGGTTCTCCGGCGATAGCGGCTACAGCGATTATCTCTCTGCCATCGCACAGCGGCTGGGGCCGTTTAATCTGGCTGCGTTACCGATAGGTGCCTATGCACCAAAATGGTTCATGCGCGGCCAGCACATGGACCCGGATCAGGCGGTACAGCTCTGGCAGCAGATAGGGCGACCGCTGGCGATTCCCATTCACTGGGGCGTGTTTGAACTGGCGGACGAGTCGCTTGACGATCCGCCGACGGTGCTGGCGCAAGCATTGCTGCAGGCGGGCGAGGTCGATGCGCCTTTTGCCCCATGGCGAATTGGCGAGAGCCGCAGCCTGATGAATTACGATTAAGATTTATCCTAAGCCATTTTTGTTAAATGCCAGCGGCTTCCGCGCTTTTTAACATTTAATTGTTGGGTGTTTAGAAAAAAATGAGATAAATGCCAGCGTGCAGTCTGCCTATATTTGGGGCAACGGCGATTATATTTTCCTGATTTTGGTGCAAAACTATTTTTAACTTGTACTGCTAGCAATTTATAGTACCAGATTTGAGCGCTGCGCAGTTTATGTTGCTCTTTGCACATCGGCCAGTGAAATAGCTTATCTGTGCCATATTAATGCAATATTTTTTGCCTAAACTTATTTGGTTTAAATGTGAAAAGGCAGCGTTTACCGCTGCGCTTGACGAAACGCGAGTCTGGCGCTAACTATACTGACGCATAGACTTTTTTTGCACACGCTGAGGCGTTGCTGTCAATAACGTTATCCACCTTTCGCTGCCGGTTTCAGGCAATTATGTGCGGCATGTCGATCACTGTTTAAAAATGGCTTGCCATTAATTAGCGGATATGTGATAACGAATCGTGGGTCAAACGAGGTACAGTTCTGTTTATGTATGGCATCTTCAGTAAAGAAGTTACGAGTAAAGACGTTGACGTTGAATACTGCTTCCTTGCCGAACCTTAAATTAGTGCCTCATTCAGTAATGTCTCTGGTTTATCTGTAAGACTGCCTTCGGGCAATATAAACAATCAAAGGAATTTGCAAAAATGGCAAAGATTAAAGGTCAGGTTAAGTGGTTCAACGAGTCTAAAGGTTTTGGTTTCATTACTCCTGCTGACGGCAGCAAAGATGTGTTCGTACACTTCTCTGCAATCCAGGGTAACGGCTTCAAAACTCTGGCTGAAGGCCAGGCTGTTGAGTTCGAAATTCAGGACGGCCAGAAAGGTCCAGCTGCAGTAAACGTTACTGCTATCTGATTTCGTTCTCAGACT
>NZ_JASEWO010000397.1:0-746 GCF_030024295.1 Pantoea sp. Pa-EAmG | reverse complement strand
TTCAGGAAGGTAACATTGGCCTGATGAAGGCGGTGCGTCGCTTCAACCCTGAAGTTGGCGTGCGTCTGGTGTCATTTGCCGTGCACTGGATCAAAGCAGAGATTCACGAATACGTGCTGCGTAACTGGCGTATCGTGAAAGTCGCGACCACGAAAGCCCAGCGCAAGCTGTTTTTTAATCTGCGTAAAAGCAAACAGCGTCTTGGTTGGTTTAATCAGGATGAAGTGGAGATGGTTGCGCGCGAGTTGGGCGTGAGCAGCAAAGATGTCCTCGAGATGGAATCTCGTATGGCCGCGCAGGATATGACTTTCGACATGTCTTCGGATGACGAAGCTGGCGAAGGTAAGCCGATGGCACCGGTACTCTATCTGCAGGATAAAACCTCAGACTTTGCCGACGGCATTGAAGAGGATAACTGGGATGCGCACGCTGCTGATAAGCTGAGCGATGCCATGCTGAGCCTTGATGAGCGCAGCCAGCACATCATCCGCGCCCGTTGGCTGGATGATGAGAACAAAACCACTTTGCAGGAGTTGGCCGACAAATATGGCGTCTCTGCAGAGCGTGTGCGTCAGCTGGAAAAGAACGCCATGAAGAAACTGCGTATGGCGATTGAAGCCTGAGAACCATCAGGTGAAAAACGGGGCGACTTTATAGTCGCCCTTTTTATTTGCACGCAGTCCGTAGCCGCGCAATGTATTGCGCATCAGTCACCAACCCTGGCGCTTCAGGACAGCGCGATAAAT
>NZ_JASEWO010000023.1:0-36670 GCF_030024295.1 Pantoea sp. Pa-EAmG | reverse complement strand
CGCGAGCCAGTTTCTTGGCGTGACGCTTAACAGCAGACGCTTTAGCGCGCTTACGTTCAGTCGTTGGTTTTTCATAGAACTCACGACGACGAACTTCAGCCAGAACGCCTGCTTTCTCGCAGGAACGCTTGAAGCGACGCAGTGCTACGTCGAATGGCTCGTTTTCACGTACTTTAATTACCGGCATGTAACTCTCACCTCGATAAAATTCGGTTTTTGCTGCTGACTGCGGCGCCAGCACTTTTCAAAATGGTGCAGCATTTTACTCCAGGCGCGGCTGGCTTGTAAAGCACCATGGACAATTTAGAACCAACAGGAGCGTTTGCCTGTGCGGCTGCCGGTTTTTTCAGGCCGTGGAGTATAGCGCACTCTTTGCGCGACAGAAAAACACTTTTTCGCGTGCGGAAGGGGGCAGGCGTCAGCCGGCCTGTGCTACACTGCGCGCCGCAAGAAGAGGGTGATAAAGCTATGCGAGTTCTGGGTATTGAAACGTCCTGCGATGAAACCGGCATCGCGATTTATGACGATGCGTCCGGTCTGCTGGCGAATCAATTATATAGCCAGGTAAAATTACATGCCGATTACGGCGGCGTGGTGCCGGAACTGGCCTCGCGCGATCACGTGCGGAAAACCGTGCCGCTGATCCAGGCCGCGCTGAAACAGGCGGGCTTACAGGCCGGAGAGATTGACGCCGTGGCGTACACCGCCGGTCCCGGCCTGGTCGGTGCGCTGCTGGTTGGCGCCACCATTGGCCGCGCGCTGGCGTTCGCCTGGAACGTGCCGGCGGTGCCGGTGCATCACATGGAAGGCCATCTGCTGGCGCCGATGCTGGAAGACAACCCACCGGCATTCCCGTTCGTGGCACTGCTGGTCTCCGGCGGCCACACGCAGCTGATCAGCGTCACCGGCATTGGTGAATATACGCTGCTGGGTGAATCGATTGACGATGCCGCCGGGGAAGCGTTCGATAAAACCGCCAAGCTGCTGGGACTGGATTATCCGGGCGGCCCGATGCTGTCGCGCATGGCGCAGCAGGGCACGCCGGATCGCTTTAAGTTCCCGCGTCCGATGACCGATCGTCCGGGGCTGGACTTCAGCTTCTCCGGCCTGAAAACCTTCGCAGCGAATACCATTCGCGAACACGACGGTGACGAACAGGCGCGTGCCGATATCGCCCGCGCCTTTGAAGATGCGGTAGTGGACACGCTGATGATCAAATGCAAGCGTGCGCTGGAGCAGACCGGCTTCAAACGCCTGGTGATTGCCGGCGGCGTGAGCGCCAACCGCACGCTGCGTGAACGCATGGCAACCATGATGAGCGCGCGCGGCGGCGAGGTGTTTTATGCCCGTCCGGAGTTCTGTACCGACAACGGCGCGATGATTGCCTATGCCGGCATGGTGCGGCTGAAAGGCGGCACGCGCGGTGAGCTGGGTGTCAGCGTGCGGCCACGCTGGCCACTGGCGGAATTACCGGCCATCTGATGATAAAAAACCGGCTGCGCGCCGGTTTTTTTATTTCTTCTTTTTACGCTTCCACACGCGGTTTTCCTGACCGCGCCACAGGCGCTGAATATTGTCGTGATGGCGCAGCAAAATCAGGCATGACAGCATCGACACCGGAAAGGTGAACTGCGGCTTAAACCACCAGACGTAAAACGGGGCAATCAACGCGCTGACGATCGCGCCCAGCGATGAGTAGCCGCTGAGCAGCACCGTCAGCAGCCAGGTGCCGGTCATCAGGCCGGTCAGGTCCCAGCCAATCGGCGCGATGGCCCCAAACGCGGTGGCCACACCTTTGCCGCCGCGAAAGCGGAAAAACACCGGATAGATATGGCCGAGGCAGGCGGCGATGGCCGTGAGACCAAGATACATCGGCGTGACGTGCAGCCACCAGGCGATCCACACCGGCACCATTCCCTTCGCCACGTCGAAAATCAGTACCGCGGCAGCGGCGGCTTTACCGCCAATACGTAACACGTTGGTGGCGCCTGGATTGCCAGAGCCTGCGCTGCGGGGATCGGGTAAACCAGCGAGTTTACAAACCAGGATCGCACTGGAAATCGAGCCGCAAAGATACGCGAAAATAATCATACCAAGCGCGATAGCACTCATAGCCTCGTACCGTTCCTTTTGGGTCGTTTTGTTCTCGATAAGCGTGGATAATACGCATAATCCGCCGGAAGTGGTATCCGGCTTAGCCAAAAACAGAGACTGACATCATGGATATCGTATTTATAGAACAACTCACCGTGTTCACCACCATTGGCGTTTACGACTGGGAACAGGGCATGCAGCAGAAGCTGGTGCTCGATGTCGAAATGGCGTGGGACAACCGTCAGGCGGCGGTGAGCGACGATGTGAACCACTGTCTGAGCTACGCCGATGTCACCGAAGCGATCCTCAGTCATCTGCAGGGGCAGCGTTTTGCGCTGGTCGAACGGGTGGCGGAAGAAATCGCCGATCTGTTGATGAATCGTTTCAAAACGCCTGGCGTACGCGTGAAGGTAGGTAAACCGGGGGCTGTCGCCCAGGCGGCGAGCGTGGGCGTGAGAATTGAGCGCGGGACTATTCCTAAATAAATCCTGCGTGATTGCCATCACAATGAAACCAAACCAAATTATGGTGTGTCTCAGTGGAGGCCGCTGCGCTGATGAAGGGGAAGTGACCGAAATCCTTAAGGTTTCCTTCAGCAAGGTGCAGGCATAATTTCAGGCGGTAGCGGTGCGCGACCGCCTTTTTACTGTTTAAAACGGATAGAGGGTAAAATTTGATGGCAGACATTCATCAGCTATGGGTAGCTGCAATCCTGGGGGTTGTGGAAGGCCTTACGGAGTTCCTGCCGGTCTCATCCACAGGCCACATGATTATTGTTGGCCATTTGCTGGGGTTCGAGGGTGAGAAGGCGGAAACCTTTGAAGTGGTGATCCAGCTGGGCTCAATCCTCGCCGTAGTGGTGATGTTCTGGCGCCGGCTGTTTGGCCTGATCGGCATTCACTTCGGCCAGGAGCGCCACGAAGGCGTCGGCAGCGGAAAACTGACGCTGATTCACATTCTGCTGGGTATGGTGCCGGCGGTAGTGATTGGCCTGGTACTGCATGACCAGATTAAAACCCTGTTTAACCCGATCAACGTGATGTACGCGCTGGTGGTGGGCGGCGTGCTGCTGCTGGCGGCGGAATATCTCAAGCCAAAGCAGCCGAAAGCGGTGGGCATTGATGACATCACCTATCGCCAGGCGTTTATGATTGGCTGCTTCCAGTGTCTGGCGCTGTGGCCGGGCTTCTCGCGTTCCGGCGCCACCATCTCCGGCGGTATGCTGATGGGCGTCAGCCGCTATGCGGCGTCCGAGTTTTCCTTCATCCTCGCGGTACCGATGATGATCGGTGCTACCGGACTTGATCTCTACAAGAGCATGGGCTTCCTGACGATGCAGGATTTCCCGATGTTTGCCGTGGGCTTCGTGACCGCCTTCATCGTCGCGCTGCTGGCGATCAAAGTGTTCCTTGAGCTGATCAAACGTATCTCGTTTGTGTCGTTTGCCATCTACCGCTTTATCGTCGCGGCAGCGGTTTACACCATCTTTATGTAATGCGCGAGGCGCGGCCGGTTACGCTGGCCGCGCGTCGATTAACCCTTCCTGCAACGCCAGCACGCGCCGACGCGTCAGCTCTTCCCGCACCGCCGCGCCTGTGAAACCGGCCTCGACCACCGCTTTGGTGGGCACTGCCTGCGCCAGCGCAAACGCGCGCCGCAGATAATCGCCCTGCGGATAAGCCATGCTCTCCAGCGTAGTACGCCCGCGTGCATCGGCTTCGCTGGTCAGTGCCATCTTTTCCACGCGATCGGGCTTGCGCCAGGCGTCGATGCGGTCAAACAGCGCCACCAGCGCGTCAGCCGGCTGGCGTTCAATGGTGTGCACCACATCGTGAAACTCCGTCACCACCAGGGCCAGATCGCGCACCTGGTTCGGCACGCGCAGCCGCTGGCACAGCGCTTCAACAATCGGAACACCGGCCGGGCCGTGGCCATGATGGCTCGGCCATTTCTCTGGCGGCGTCAGCGCTTTACCCACATCGTGGAACAGCGTGGCAAAGCGCACGTCAAGCTGGTCGGAGAGCGCTGCGGCCATGGTCAGCGTCATCAGCGCGTGGACGCCGGTGTCGATCTCCGGATGCCACTTAACGGGGGCCGGAATGCCGTACAGGTTGTCGATTTCCGGGAACAGCACCTGCAATGCATCGCAGTCGCGCAGCAGCTGGAAATAGACCTGAGGATTGCGCGTCAGCAGCGCTTTTTCCGTCTCTTTCCACACCCGCTCTGCAGTGAGATGCGCCAGTTCACCGCTGTGCGCCATCTCGCGCATCAGCGCCTGGGTTTCAGGTGCCACGCGGAAATTGAGGTGGGCGAAACGGGCAGCAAAACGCGCCACGCGCAGCACGCGCAGCGGATCTTCATTAAAAGCTGCCGACACGTGACGCAGGGTGCGCTGCTGCAAATCCTGCTGGCCGTGATAAGGGTCGATCAGCGTGCCGTCAGCGGCCTGCGCGATGGCATTGATGGTCAGATCGCGACGCTGTAAATCCTGCTCCAGCGTCACGTCCGGCGCGAACTGGGTCACGAAGCCGGTATAACCGTTGCCGCTTTTGCGCTCGGTGCGCGCCAGCGCATACTCTTCGCGGCTTTCAGGGTGTAAAAAAACCGGAAAATCCCGGCCTACCTGCTGATAGCCCTGCGCCAGCATGCTGTCGGGCGTTGCGCCCACCACCACCCAATCTCTATCTTTTACCGGCAAACGCAGTAAGGCATCACGCACTGCGCCACCGACCAGAAACGTCTTCACTCAACCACTCCAGAGGCAATCCACTTTTGCGTGCCGCGCACGCTTGTTACGTTATTGTTGCATACTTTGGCGAAAAAGCGGGCATGCCAAAAGGGGCATCTTACGATCCCCTCCAGACAAACCACAAATGGCGTGGCGGCTTTAATTCATCCAGCGATCGTTTTTCTTGCGGCGCGGCACCATGTGCGGCAGCAGCAGACCGAGCAGCAGACCCACACCGAGCACGCCGCCGCCATACATAAACCACTGCATGATGATGGTGCGCTGTTTGTCATCCAGCTGAACGTTAGCGGCGCTGACCTTCTTCTGCGCCACAATCAGCTCGTTGCGCAGCTTCTGATTCTCTTCTTTCAGGCCGTTGATGGTGCCGTCGCTGTTGGCCACCTTGTTCTGCATCTCTGACGTACGCTGATTCCAGCTGTTATCAATGTTCGCCAGTTTGTCGGTCAGCTCTTTGACCTGCTGCTCCAGCTGCGGCACGCGGGTGCGCAGGCTGGGGGAGGCGCTGAGCTGCGACAGCGGAATCCAGTTAGTTTTGCCTTCTGCATCGCGGATTTGCGCGTACTGCGAGTCATTATTGGTTTGCAGCAGCGTGACTTCCTCCCCGGCATTCAGCTTGCCAACCAGGCGATACTGATCGCCAGGGCCGCTGCGTACCCAGGTGGATAATTCGTCGGAGATGTAACGTTTTTCATCGGCCGCGTGGGCCGGTGCGATGGCGCTGAAAGCCAGCAAAGAGAGAGCGGCAAGTGTGATTTTTTTCATTCGATATCGTTTTTTCATGATGGGCGTAAATTTACCGGCACAGTCTGGAGTCGCTTCGCATAAATCTGAATGAGAACTATCCTGGTCTCAATGCGGTGCGAAAAGGGTCGTAAAAGCACAAGAAAGCAGAGACAGCAGGCTTGCGGTGCATTACTCTTCGCCAGATTAAACTCGTAAGTGCCAGCAGCGTATTGAATAAAAAATTATGACCATCGAAATCGAATTAAAGTTCATTGCCACCCCGCAAGCCGCCGAAAAACTGGCGCAGACGCTTGCCGCCTGGCCTCATCAGCATCACGCCGCGCGTGAGCTGACCAACATCTATTACGAAACCGATGACAACCAGCTGCGCCGCTGGGATATGGGCCTGCGGATTCGCGGCGTGGATCAGCGCTATGAAATGACGCTGAAAACCGCCGGCAAAACGCTGGGCGGTCTGCATCAGCGTCCGGAATACAACGTCGACCTCAGCGAGCCGCAGCTGGACATTGCCCGCCTGCCGGCAGAGATCTGGCCGCAGGGGACCGATATTGCCGCGCTTCAGTCGCGTTTGCAGCCGCTGTTCAGCACCCATTTCCAGCGTGAAACCTGGCTGGTGAGCGTTGGCGACAGCGAAATTGAAGTGGCTTTCGATTGCGGCAGCGTTGCCGCAGGGGAGCTGAGCGAGCCGCTGTATGAAGTGGAGCTGGAGCTTAAGCGTGGAGCGCGCAGCGATATGCTGACCTTCGCCAGTGCGCTGATCGCCACAGGCGGCCTGCGCCTCGGCAGCCTGAGCAAAGCGGCACGCGGTTATCAGCTGGCGCAGGGCAACGCGCCGCGACCATTGCGCGCGCTGCCGCTGCAGAAAATTGCCGCCAAAGCCACGGTGGAGCAGGGCATGGTTCATGCCATGAGCGCGGCGCTCGGCCACTGGCAGTACCATGAAGAGGTCTGGCTGCGCGGTAACGAAGACGCCCGGGCACGGGTAATTGAAGCGCTGGAAACGCTGCGTCAGGCGTTTTCCCTGTTTGGCACGCTGGTGCCGCGCAAGGCCAATAGCGAACTGCGTCAGAAGCTGACCCGGCTGGAAGAGCTGCTGGCGGACAGCGAGGCCAGCGCAGAAACCGTCTGCTTCTCACCGACCTCGGTCGAAGCTCAGTTAGCACTTACTCACTGGCTGGTGGAGTCGCAGTGGCAGCCGTGGCTGGACGAGAAGAACAAAAGCAAGCTACAGGGCTCGTTTAAACGCTTCAGCGACATCATGCTGGGGCGCATCGGCGCGGATCTGCGTGAAACCTTCGTCGACGTGCAGCTGTTCAATGAATTTCAGGACAAAGCTACGCGCCTGAACCGCCAGTTGCTGGCGGTGCATCTGCTGGCGGGGGCGTATCCGGCTGAAGAAGTCAGCCAGTGGCTGGCGGGCTGGCAGGAGTTGCAGCACGCCATTCGTGAAAAACAGGAGCGCGGTCTGATTCAGCTGGTTAATCTGGCGATCCGTCAACCGCCGTTCTGGCTGAATAACGGTGCGAAACGCTAAGGCTACGGCACCATCAATCATCAGGGAGGGAAGATGTCGTTACCGTTACCGACGCTGATGCAGGCGCAGCTCGCCAGCGTGGCAGAACGTCTGGGCCTGCCGCTGACGGCCATCACGCCGCAGCAGGCTGGCGCACTGACCTTTAGTGACTTTATCGTAGACAACCTGCAGCAGCATCCGGCGTGGTGGCAACAGCTGCAGCAGCAACCGCCGCAGCCCGAAGAGTGGCAGCACTATGCGGCCTGGCTGGCAGCGGCGCTGCAGCCGGTGGATAACGAAGCCTCCCTGATGCGCGAACTGCGCCTGTTCCGCCGTCATATGCTGGTGCGCATCGCGTGGATGCAGGCGCTGGAGCAGGCCAGCACCGGGCAGAGCCTGACGCAGCTCAGCACGCTGGCGGAAGTGCTGATTACCGCCGCGCGCGACTGGGTGTGGCAGGATTGCTGCCGCGATTTCGGCACGCCGTGCAACGCCGCCGGCGAAGCCCAGCCGATGCTGATTCTGGGCATGGGCAAGCTGGGCGGCGGTGAACTCAACTTCTCTTCCGATATTGACCTGATCTTTGCCTGGCCGGAAAACGGCGTCACCCACGGCGGCCGGCGCGAGCTCGACAACGCGCAGTTCTTTACCCGCATGGGGCAGCGGCTGATTAAGGTGCTGGATCAACCTACCGTCGATGGCTTTGTTTATCGCGTGGATATGCGCCTGCGCCCGTTCGGCGACAGCGGCCCGCTGGTGCTGAGCTTTGCCGCGCTGGAAGATTACTACCAGGAGCAGGGCCGTGACTGGGAGCGCTACGCGATGGTGAAAGCGCGCCTGATGGGCGACGATGGCGGCCACTGGAGCCAGGAGCTGCAGCAGATGTTGCGCCCGTTCGTCTATCGCCGCTACATCGATTTCAGCGTGATCCAGTCGCTGCGTAACATGAAAGGCATGATTGCCCGCGAAGTACGGCGGCGCGGCCTGAAGGACAACATCAAACTCGGCGCTGGCGGCATTCGCGAAACCGAATTCATCGTCCAGGTGTTTCAGCTGATTCGAGGTGGACGTGAGCGCTCACTTCAGCTGCGCTCGCTGCTGCCGACGCTGCAGGCCATCGGTGAGCTGGCGCTGTTAACACCGGAGCAGGTTGATCATCTGCGCGCCGCCTACCTGTTTTTACGCCGGCTGGAGAATCTGCTGCAGAGCATCAACGATGAGCAGACGCAGACGCTGCCGGAAAATCCCCTCGACCGCCAGCGCCTGGCCTGGGCGATGGGCATGGCGGACTGGGCGACGCTGCTGGCACAGCTGGAGCAGCACATGGCCGGCGTGCGCCACATTTTCGACGAGCTGATAGGCGATGATGCGCCGGATGTCGACGATCAGCCGCAGCTGGCGGAGTTCGCCAGCCTGTGGCAGGACGCGCTGGAAGAGAGCGATTTGCTGCCGGTGGTACCGCAGCTGCAGGCGGAACAGCGCCATGCGCTGTATCGGGCGCTGAATGATTTCCGTCAGGATGTCAGTCGCCGCACCATCGGTCCGCGCGGCCGGCTGGCGCTCGATCAATTAATGCCGCGCCTGCTAAGCGAAGTGTGCGCACGTGACGACGCCGATGTGGTGCTGGCACGCCTGACGCCGCTGCTGCTTGGCGTATTAACGCGCAGCACCTATCTCGAGTTGCTGACCGAGTATCACGGCGCGCTGCGCCACCTGATTCGCCTGTGTGGCGCTTCGCCGATGATTGCCAGCCAGCTGGCGCGCTATCCGCTGCTGCTGGATGAACT
The DNA here is from genome assembly GCF_030024295.1 of Pantoea sp. Pa-EAmG. Taxonomy (NCBI): domain Bacteria; kingdom Pseudomonadati; phylum Pseudomonadota; class Gammaproteobacteria; order Enterobacterales; family Erwiniaceae; genus Pantoea; species Pantoea sp. Pa-EAmG. Next base: position 27,783 of record NZ_JASEWO010000023.1, on the reverse strand, counting down.
GCTCGATCCGGCCACGCTGTATCAGCCCACCGCCACCGACGCTTATCGTGACGAACTGCGCCAGTATCTGCTGCGCATTCCCACCGATGATGAAGAGCAGCAGCTGGAAGCGCTGCGCCAGTTCAAGCAGGCACAGCATCTGCGTATCGCCGCCGCCGACATCGCCGGAACCCTGCCGGTGATGAAAGTGAGCGATCACTTAACCTGGCTGGCGGAAGCGATCATTGAATCGGTGGTGCAGCAGGCGTGGCAGATGATGGTGCAGCGCTATGGCCGCCCTTCGCACCTCACCAGCGACAGCGAGCGCGGCTTTGCCGTGGTCGGCTACGGCAAACTGGGCGGCTGGGAACTGGGTTACAGTTCGGATCTCGATCTGGTGTTTCTGCATGACTGTCCGGACGATGCCGAAACCGACGGTGAACGCGTTATCGACGGGCGCCAGTTTTACCTGCGTCTCGCTCAGCGCGTCATGCATCTGTTCAGCACCCGCACCTCGTCCGGCATTTTGTATGAGGTGGACGCGCGCCTGCGCCCTTCTGGCGCGGCCGGCATGCTGGTCAGCACCTTTGCCGCCTTTGACGACTATCAGCGCCATGAAGCCTGGACGTGGGAACATCAGGCGCTGGTGCGCGCGCGCATCGTGTTTGGCGAACCGGCGCTGTGTGAGCGCTTCGATGCGATCCGGCGCGGTATTCTCTGCCTGCCGCGTGAAGGCGCGAAGCTGCAAACTGAAGTGCGGGAGATGCGTGAGAAAATGCGCGCGCACCTCAGTAACAAGCACAAAGGTCGCTGGGAGATTAAAACCGATGAGGGCGGTATCACTGATATTGAATTCATCGCGCAGTATCTGGTCTTAGGTTACGCCGCCAGCCAGCCGGCGCTGACGCGCTGGTCGGATAACGTGCGCATTTTCGAACTGATGGCGCGCCACGGCATCATGGCTGATGAGGAAGCGCAGGCGCTGACGCACGCTTACGTCACGCTGCGCGATGCGCTGCACCATCTGGCGCTGCAGGAACTGCCGGGTCATGTCGATCCGGCATCGTTCGCTGACGAACGCGCCGTGGTGCACGCCAGCTGGCAGCGCTGGCTGGCCGCGAGCGACGCGGATGACACGGAGCAGTGAGCCTGGCGGCTTCTATGCTATTATCCGCGCATTATTTTGACTGAACGTTGAAGTCTGGAGTCTCTGCATGAAAGTAACACTGCCCGCGTTTGGCAAGGCCGCTGTGCTGGTTGTCGGCGATGTGATGTTAGACCGCTATTGGTACGGCCCGACCAGCCGGATCTCACCGGAAGCCCCGGTGCCGGTGGTCAAAGTGGATACCATTGAAGAGCGTCCGGGCGGCGCGGCCAACGTGGCGATGAATATCGCTGCACTCGGTGCGGACTCGCGCCTTATCGGTCTGACCGGTGCAGATGACGCTGCGCGCGTGCTGCGCGAAACGCTGGCGCAGGTGAAGGTTGAGTGCGATTTTGTCGCCCTCGACAGCCATCCGACCATCACCAAACTGCGCGTGCTGTCGCGCAACCAGCAGCTGATTCGCCTCGACTTTGAAGAGGGCTTTGAGCAGGTCGATCCGCAGCCGATTCACGATCGCCTGCGTCAGTCGCTGGCACAGGCGGGCGCGCTGGTGCTGTCTGATTATGCCAAAGGCGCGCTGAGCAGCGTGCAGACCATGATTCAGCTGGCGCGTGCGGCGCAGGTGCCGGTACTGATCGACCCGAAAGGTACCGATTTTGAACGCTATCGCGGCGCGACGCTGCTGACGCCCAACCTGTCCGAGTTCGAAGCGGTGGTCGGCAAGTGCAAAAGCGAAGAGGAGATTGTCAGCCGCGGTATGCAACTGATTGCCGATTACGATCTCTCCGCGCTGCTGGTGACGCGTTCGGAAAACGGAATGACCCTGCTGCAGCCGGGCAAAGCGCCGCTGCATCTGCCCACTCAGGCGCAGGAAGTGTATGACGTGACCGGTGCCGGCGATACGGTGATCGGCGTGCTGGCCGCCGTGCTGGCTGCCGGTGAAAGTCTGGAAGATGCCTGCTTCCTCGCTAATGCTGCGGCTGGCGTGGTGGTCGGCAAGCTCGGGACTTCAACCGTCAGTACCGTGGAGCTGGAGAATGCGATTCACGCGCGGCCGGACAGCGGCTTTGGCGTAATGACCGAAGCCGAGCTGAAAGTGGCGGTGGCGCAGGCGCGCCAGCGCGGTGAGAAAGTAGTGATGACCAACGGCGTGTTCGACATTTTGCATGCCGGCCATGTCTCTTATCTGGCCAACGCGCGCAAACTGGGCGATCGCCTGATCGTGGCGGTCAACAGCGATGCTTCCACCAAACGTCTTAAGGGCGAAACCCGCCCGGTGAACCCGCAGGAAAACCGCATGATCGTGCTGGGTGCGCTGGAGGCCGTAGACTGGGTGGTGCTGTTTGAAGAGGATACGCCACAGCGGCTGATTGCCGAAGTGCTGCCGGATCTGCTGGTGAAAGGCGGTGATTATAAGCCGGAAGATATCGCGGGCAGTAAAGAGGTGTGGGCCAACGGCGGTGACGTGCGCGTGCTTAACTTTGAAGACGGTATCTCCACCACCAACATCATCAAAACAATTCGCAATCAGTAAACACGTATCGCAATCAGTAAACACGTAGCCGGCGGGAGCGAACTCCCGCCGCGTAAACCTTACTGAGGCGTATCGATTTTGCCTGCCGGATCTGGCGTGATCACCGCCGGAGCCGGGGCCGCCGGACTTTCACTCTCCAGCTTCGCCAGACGCTGCTCCAGCGCCGCCAGTTTTTCACGCGTGCGCAGCAAAACCTGTGTCTGTACGTCAAACTCTTCACGATTAACCAGATCCATGCGGGTTAACTGCGCCTGCAATACCTGACGAATTTTCTTTTCCACATCGTCGCCAAAGTCGCGAATACCTTTTGGCATCGCTTCGTGCACCTGGCGCGCCAGTTGTTCAATTTTTTTCGTGTCGATCATGGTTGTTTCCTGGTTACGGTGGCTGATAACAGCGCGTGTTCCGACTCATCAAGCATTAAGTGTAATGCCAGAAACGAAAAGGTTAAACCCGAAATCCGCAACGCATGAAGTGCAAAAGCATTTGCACTTTTGTTGATTGCCCGACCAGGTGATTGGCGCTATAGTAATTTCGCTTATTCTCAGGGCGGGGCGAAATTCCCCACCGGCGGTAAATCAGCTTCGGCTGAAAGCCCGCGAGCGCTTTCGCTGCAAAGTGAAAGGTCAGCAGATCCGGTGTAATTCCGGGGCCGACGGTTAGAGTCCGGATGGGAGAGGGTAACGACATCAGCCGGGCTCACGCCCGCGTCACGTTTTTGCCATGTGTTTTTTTGCGCACTCCTAAGCACGCCCTGGTTCTGGTAACTCATATATTTTTTATAAGGTTTTTTACCATGAATCAGACGCTTCTTTCTGAATTTGGCACGCCGGAACAGCGTGTAGAACGCGCCATTGATGCGCTGCGCAACGGGCGCGGCGTGATGGTGCTGGACGATGAAAATCGCGAAAACGAAGGCGATATGATCTTCGCCGCCGAAACCATGACCGTTGAACAGATGGCGCTGAGCATTCGTCACGGCAGCGGCATTGTCTGCCTGTGCATTAACGAAGCGCGCCGTCAGCAGCTGGATCTGCCGATGATGGTAGAGAACAACACCAGCTCTTACGGCACCGGTTTCACCGTGACTATTGAAGCGGCCAGCGGCGTGACGACCGGCGTATCGGCCTCCGACCGTATTACCACCATCCGGGCGGCGATTGCCGATGACGCTAAACCGTCCGATCTGAATCGTCCCGGCCACGTATTCCCGCTGCGCGCGCGCGACGGCGGCGTACTGGCGCGCGGCGGCCACACCGAAGCGACGCTCGATCTGGTGACGCTGGCGGGCTTCAAACCTGCGGGTGTGCTGTGCGAACTGACCAATGACGACGGCAGCATGGCGCACGCGCCGGAAGTGATTGCGTTTGCGAAGCAGCACGCCATGCCGGTGGTGACCATTGAAGACCTGGTGGCCTGGCGCCGCCAGCATGAAACCCGTCAGGCCAGCTAAGCCGACATGAAATAAATAAGGCCGGATGTGATGCATCCGGCCTTTTTTTATGATTAACGGCTGGCGTAAAAAACGTGATTACCTATCACCACGGTACGCTGGAAGGCGTGGCGCCACGCCGGTCTGGCGCTGTGCGCATGAAAGAAGGTCGCGCCCTTTGTCACATCCGCCAGCTTACCCTCGACAATCCGCTGGGCCAGGCGCTGCGCGCGCTGCCAGCTTTTGTCATGCTGTGGCGGATGGCGATGGGGATGTTTGTGCAGAGACGTCCAGGAGAACTGTTTGGGTGCGTACACCACCGGACAGATCTCTTTGACGTCCCAGTTAGCCCGGTTCATGGTGACAGTGCCGACGGCAATCTGTCCCTTTACCGGTTCGCCGCGCGCTTCATGATAGATATTCATCGCCAGGCATAAAATGGCTCCCTGAATTAACATAACACTCCACTGCTTTCTAAGAGTCGCGTGGAGTGTAATGAGCCCGCCGTCGGGTGTTAACAAGACCCGTCTCGACTACGCCTTAACAATTATAAGTCCTTGATAGTTAAGGACAAAGTGGTGATGAATAAGACGAATCTCGCGTCAGCCTACCCCGCTGGTTTGCAGCAACGTCAGGCTCAGACCCATCACCGTCATGCCGCACAGCACGCCGTAGCTGGGATTGTTATGCGGATCGATTTCGCGCGCCAGCGGCATCAGTTCATCCACGGACAGCGCCACCATAATGCCCGCCACCGCCGCCATAATCGCCGCAATCATCACCGGTGAGACCGCCGGCCCCAGCAGCAGAAAGGCGATGATGCCACCAAGAATCTCCGCCATGCCGGACAGGCAGGCCCAGAACAGCGCTTTGGCTTTCGAGCCGGTGGCGGCGTACATCGGTCCGGCCACCGCCAGCCCTTCCGGAATATTGTGGATCGCGACGGCCAGTGCGATGCCCAGCCCCAGCTCCATATCGCTGCTGGCAGTGACAAAGGTGGCAATGCCTTCGGGAAAGTTATGCAGGCTGATACCGAGCGTCAGCAGGATCGCGGTACGTTTCAGGTTGGTGGGGCGGCGATTGACCGCCATCAGATCCTGCGGATGCTGGTGCGGCAGCAGGCGATCCATGGCGAAATAACCCAGTAAGCCGAGCATGAACATGCCGTAGCCAAGCACCGGCGACATTCCTTCCGCATGCAGCGCGGCGGGCAGCATTTCCATCAGGGAAATCAGCAGCATGATGCCGGCGGCAAAGCCGAGCGCAAAGGCCAGTACGCGGTTCGACGGCTTTTGACCGAGCACGCCAAAAATCGCGCCGACGAAAGTGGCACCGCCAGCCAGGATGGTTAGCAGCAAAGGTACTGACATGATGGGCTCCTTAATGATAATGATTACCAGTTACAATATAGTTAACCCCATAAAATATCGAGTTATTTAGCGTAAAGTTATGTCGGCAAAATCTTGTTCAAATTTGCTGATAAACATCATCACGCTTATCAGCGTTTTTCCCCTGGCGAAAGCGCGTATCGTGACAGTCATTAACGCGATCCCGACGCCAGAGGATGAATAATGACCCGCATGCCCGCTCTGTTTCTCGGCCACGGCAGCCCGATGAACGTATTAGAAGACAACCGTTATACCCGCGTATGGCAGCAGCTGGGCGAAACCCTGCCGCGTCCGCGCGCTATTCTCGCCATCTCGGCGCACTGGTACACGCGCGGTACGGCGGTGACGGCGATGAGCAATCCGCGCACCATCCATGATTTTGGAGGCTTCCCGCAGGCGCTGTTCGACGTGCGCTATCCGGCGCCGGGTTCGCCAGCGCTGGCACAGCGCGTTATCGATCTGCTGGCGCCGGTGGCGGTGCAGGCCGATCAGCAGTGGGGCTTTGATCACGGCTCGTGGGGCGTGCTGGCGAAGATGTATCCACAGGCAGACATTCCGCTGATTCAGCTCAGTATTGATGGCACCCAGCCGGCGGCGTGGCATTTTGCGCTGGGACGTAAACTGGCGGCGCTGCGTGACGAAGGCGTGATGCTGGTGGCCAGTGGCAACGTGGTGCATAACCTGCGCATGATTCGCTGGCAGGGCGCGGAAAGCGCTTATCCGTGGGCGGAGAGCTTCAACCAGTTTGTGCGCGATAATCTGGACTACGAAGGCGAGGCGGTGCAGCATCCGCTGGTGAATTATCAGCAGCATGAAGGCGCGCAGCTGGCTAACCCGACGCCGGAGCACTATCTGCCGCTGCTGTATATTCTCGGCGCGCGTGCTGAAGGTGAGGCGGTGAGCATCCCGGTGGAAGGCATGGAGATGGGTTCGATCAGTATGCTGTCAGTGCAGGTTGGCTGACACCTGTGCCGCCCGCAGACCGGGCGGCACGTGCATTACTCAATAAATGTGTGCGGATAGAAACGCGACAGATCCTGGGTGATCAGCGCACGATCTTCGCGCAGACCGATACCGGCAGGCTGATCGTCAATCAGCCAGCTGCCAATCAGCGTGTAGCTGTCGCCAAATTTCGGCAGCGGCCAGAACTGCTGGACGATCATGCCCTCTTCGCCATAGGGGCCGTCGGCGCGCGCGATTTCCTGACCGTTTTCCACGATGGTGATATTGGCACCTTCGCGGGAAAACAGCGGTTTCACCACATATTTTTCCATCTGCGGCGCGCTGGCATCATCGGCAAACCAGGCGGGCAGCAGGTTAGGATGGTTGGGGAACATCTCCCACAGCAGCGGTAACAGCGCTTTGTTGGAGAGAATGCTTTTCCACGCCGGCTCCAGCCAGCGCACGCCGGCATCGGCCAGCTTGGTCGAAAACATCTCGCGCAGCATGAATTCCCACGGATAGAGCTTGAACAGGTTGCTGATCACCTGATCGTGCTGATCGGTAAACTGACCTTTTTCGCCCAGCCCGATCTCATCAATGTAGAGAAATTCACTTGGCAGACCGGCTTCAGTGGCGCAATCCTGCAGATACTGTACCGTGGCGCGATCCTCTTCCGTATCGCGACAGCAGGCAAAGTGCAGCCAGTTAAAACCGTGCTGCTGGTGCAGCGTGGCGAAGCGCTCAATCAACTGCTCTTGCAGGCTGTTGAATTGATCGCTGCCCTGCGGCAGGTTGCCGGCGTTGAGCTGATCCTCCAGCCAGATCCACTGGAAAAACGCCGCTTCGTACAGCGAGGTTGGCGTATCGGCGTTGTTCTCCAGCAGCTTGATCTCGCCTGTGCCATCCCACGCCAGATCGAGGCGTGAATAGAGCGAGGGCTGACGCTGCTGCCAGGATTCGCGCACAAAATCCCAGGTGTGTTTCGGAATGCAGAAACGGGTGAGCAGCGCTTCGCTGTTCACCACTTTTTCTACCGCCTGCAGGCACATCTGGTGCAGTTCAGCGGTGACCGCTTCCAGCTGTTCAATTTGCGCCAGCGTAAACTGGTAATAAGCGTCTTCGCACCAGTAGGGTTCGCCATACATGGTGTGAAATTGAAAACCGTACTCGGTCGCCTTTTCGCGCCAGTTCGGACGTTCGCTGATAGCAATACGTTGCATGCGCGGGCTTAGCCTCCCAGCGAGCGGCTGCCGGTGCTGGTGGCACTGCTGCGCTGCATGGTGTTCTGTTTGGCTACCGTCTCACCAAAGCCGCCACGGGTGATGGTGGACGTAGTGGCCGGTTTCGGCGCCAGCGCGGTTTTCGGCACGTTTACCGTCCGGCCGGAGGTGGCCGCACCGTAGTTCTTACCGGAAGCATCAACAAACTGGCCGTTAGCCGGGCTATTAGGGGTTTTTGGCGAGAACAGCGGTTGCTGCGCAAAGCCGGCACCGCCGCCCATCAGACGACCCATCATGTAGCCGGCCATCAGAGGCATCCAGAAGCTGCCGCTCTGCTGCGCTTCAGCGTTGTTCGCCGTGGTACCGACGCCCGCCTGTGCCGGGGTTTGCTGACACTGGTTTTCGCCGAATTCCGCGACGCAATCTTCACGCGTGGCGTATTTTGGCGCGGTGCGCTCAGCCTCTTTCAGCGCGTTGTTGTAAGCGGTGGTGCACTGAGCGCTCTGGCCCGGATTGGCTTTCGCACAATCATCGGCGTTCTGGTACATCGAAACCGTTTCATCGCTCTGTTCGCAGCCTGCCAGCATAAACACGGCGGTGACCGCCAGTGCGACCGGCGTTAAATGGCGTGCCTGCCAGCTTTTACGGAAAGCGGCATGACGAATATTTTTTGTCCGTTTCATTATCTTCATCCTGTGCCCAAAGGTGGGGCTTAGGATAGGTGATGAGTGGTGGAAAATGAAGCGAGAAGCCGGATGGCTGGGGGATCTTTACGTTGTTATACGTTTGAATGCGAAAGGGGCCGCAAGCGGCCCCTTGAAGGCTTAATTAGCGAAAGGATTGGCGCTGTTACGTGCCGCGGCCGGACGGGCCTGAGCGGCGGCGGACGCGGAGGTCGCTTTCGGGCCGTTATCCACGCGCGCGGCCTGCTGGCTGTTTTCCGGCGCGACCACTTCTGGTGAGGTCGTCACTTCTTTGCCCAGCGTGCTGTTCAGCTGCTGCAGATCCTGCTCGTTCAGCGTGCCCAGCGCATATTTGATGTTCAGCTGGTTAATCAGGTAGCTGTAACGCGCATTCGACAGCTGCTGTTTAGCGTTAAACAGCGTGGTGGTCGCGTCTAACACATCAACGATGGTACGCGTACCCACCTGATAACCGGCTTCCGAAGCATCTAATGAGCTCTGCGCCGAGATTACCGACTGTTTGTAAGCGTCGATGCTGCTGATCGAAGCGTTCACGTTGTTGAACGAAGAACGGACGGTCTGAATCGCGCTACGGTGCGCGCCTTCAAGCTGCTCGCTGGCGGCGACGAAGTTATACTGCGCCTGTTTCACCTGCGAGGTCACTGAACCGCCGCTGTACAGAGGCAGTGAGAAGCTCAGGCCAACCTGGTTGGAGCCGGTGATCGAGTCGGTGGTACCGGCGCTCTGATTAGCGCGGCTGCCGCCGTATTTGCTGTTTGACAGACCGGTAGAGGCGGTCAGATCCAGCGTCGGCATGTGGCCGGACTCGGCGGAGCGAATCTGCTCACGCGCCAGATCCTGGCTCAGACGAGCAGACAGCAGGTTGAGGTTACGGCTCTCAGCCTGTTTCAGCAAATTGGATACCGCTTCCGGACGCGCCGTTTTGAAACGATCGATATTCAGTGACGCCAGCGACAGATAATCCATGCCGGTGATCTGACGCAGCGATTCCACCGCGTTATCCAGGTCGTTACGCGCGGTTACTTCGTTGGCCAGCACGCTATCGTATTGAGCACGGGCGTTCTGCACATCGGTGATGGCCACCAGACCGACGTTAAAACGCTGGGTGGTCTGATCCAGCTCGCGGTAGATCGACTGTTTCTGCGCTTCAGTGTAAGAAAGCGTATCAATGGCCTTCAGCACGTTGAAATAGGCGGTTGCGGTGTTCAGGATCAGATCCTGCTGCGCTACCTGATAAGTAACGTCCTGAATGCCGGCCGTTTTTTCCTGCAGCGTCAGCGCACGCCATTTCGACATGTCGAAAATCGTCTGCGTTAATTGCAGCGAGGCGCTGGTCGTGTTGGAATGGAGACCGCTGTTGTCGCGATAGCCGCTGTTATAGGTATAATCTGCACCCAGACCCAGCTGCGGCAGCAACGGGCTACGCGCTTCGTTAATTTTCTCAAAAGCAGCGTCGCGATCGGCGGCTGAAGCACGCAGATCCGGGTTGCTGAGGCGCGCCTGCTGGTAGACCTGCAACAGGTTTTCTGCCTGGCTGGCAAGGCTGAAACCGCCCAGGCTCAGTCCAATAAAAAGTGGGAGCAGTTTTTTCATTTGCATTCCTTGTGTTGCAGCAAATGCACAGAGAGTGTGCTGCAGGTAAGCCAAAAAATAATCGCCGATTCTACAGAGGCGGCGTCAGAGATAAGTTGGCTGAACGTGCCTTCTTCCCCTAATTTACGTAAATAATTCAGAAAGAACCACTCGGACGGAGCACAAGGGTTGGCTTTTCTTCGCTCCATCCCAATCTGCATAAGGAGCCAGATGATGGCGGGTGAAAAAAAATCCCCTGTGACTTTCACAAAAAACGATGTAGAAATTATTGCACGCGATACTCGCTACGATGGTTTTTTTTCCATCGTCAGCTACCGCTTCCGCCATCGCCGCTTTAACGGCGAGATGAGCGGTGAAGTGGTGCGCGAAGTTTTTGAGCGCGGACACGCTGCCGTGCTGCTACCCTATGATCCCCTGCGCGACGAAGTAGTGCTGATCGAACAGATCCGCATCCCGGCCTATGATTCCAGCGCCACGCCCTGGCTGCTGGAGATGGTGGCCGGCATTATTGAACCGGGCGAAACGCCGGAAGATGTGGTGCGTCGTGAAGCGGTCGAAGAGGCTGGCCTCAAGGTTGGCCGCGTCAAACCGATAGTGAATTACTTAGCCAGCCCCGGCGGAACCTCTGAGCGTTTGTCGGTGCTGGTGGGCGAAGTGGATGCCAGCCAGGCAGAGGGAAATCACGGGCTGGAGGAAGAGAATGAGGATATTCTTGTGCATGTGGTAAGCCGCGAACAGGCTTATCGCTGGGTGGAAGAGGGGATTATTGATAACGCGGCATCTGTCATCGCCCTGCAATGGCTGGCGTTGCACCATGAGAAACTACGACAAGAGTGGAAGCTAAAATGAAACAGCGCTATACCCCTGACTTTCCCGAAATGATGCGTCTGTGCGAAACCAATTTCGCCCAGCTGCGTCGCCTGCTGCCGCGAAATGACGAGGCAGGCGCGTCGGTGATCTATCAGGTGAACGGCGCCAGTTATCAGCTCACCATCCAGGAGTCGACGCGTTATACCACGCTGGTGGAGGTTCGCCAGGTGGCCCCTGCGGTCAGTTACTGGAGCCTGCCATCGATGTCGGTGCGGCTCTACCATGATGCGATGGTCGCTGAAGTGTGTTCCACTCAGCAGATCTATCGTTTCAAAGCGCGCTATGATTATCCTAATAAAAAACTGCATCAGCGCGATGAAAAACATCAGATCAACCAGTTCCTTGCCGATTGGTTGCGATATTGTCTGGCGCACGGTGCTGTGGCCGTGCCGGTTTGCTGATAACAATGGCGTGGAGATAAAGGAAACGCTTTGGATAGCCTGCTCACTCTTCCTGCGGCAAATGGGGCCGATATCAGGATTTTACAAATCACGGATACCCATCTTTTTGCAGGAAAACATCAATCGCTGCTTGGGGTAAACACCTGGTCGAGTTTTGATGCGGTGCTGGACGCCATCACGGCACAACAGCACGATTACGATCTGATTATCGCCACTGGCGATCTCGCCCAGGATCACACCGTCGAAGCTTATCAGCATTTTGTTGCGGGCATTGCGCGTCTGCCGAAGCCGTGCGTCTGGCTGCCGGGCAATCACGATTTTCAGCCAGCGATGGTGGATACGCTGGCACAGGCCGGCATCGCCGCGGACAAGCATGTGCTGCTCGGCGAGCACTGGCAGCTGGTGCTGCTGGACAGCCAGGTTTTTGGCGTGCCGCACGGCATGCTGAGCGACTATCAGCTGGAGTGGCTGGACCGCACGCTGCGTCAGTTCCCCGATCGCTACACGCTGGTGCTGCTGCACCATCATCCGCTGGCCTGCGGCTGTACCTGGCTTGACCAGCACAGCCTGCGCAATCCGCATCAGCTGGATGCGGTGCTGCAAAACTTCCCGCTGGCGCGCCACCTGGTGTGCGGCCACATTCATCAGGAGCTGGATCTCGACTGGCACGGCCGCCGCGTACTGGCATCGCCTTCGACCTGCGTCCAGTTTAAACCGCACTGCACCAACTTCACCATTGATACCGTGGCGCCCGGCTGGCGCTGGCTGACGCTGCAGGCGGATGGCACGCTGCACACCGAAGTGAATCGTCTGCAGAGCGATCTATTCCGTCCGGATCTGGATTCCGAGGGCTACTAAACCATGGCGGCGCTGATTTATCTGCACGGATTCAACAGCTCACCGCAGTCGGCTAAAGCGACGCAGTTACAGCAGTGGTGTCAGGCGCAGCATCCGCACATTGAGGTGCTGGTGCCGCAGCTGCCGACTTTTCCCGCTGAGGCTGCTGCGCTGCTGGAAGAGTTGGTGATGCAGTATGCCGGGGAACCGCTCGGGCTGGTGGGGTCATCGCTCGGTGGTTATTTTGCCACCTGGCTGTCGCAGTGTTTCATGCTGCCGGCGGTGGTGGTGAATCCGGCGGTGCGGCCGTTTGAACTGCTGGTGGATTATCTGGGTGAAAACCGGAATCCCTACACCGGCCAGCAATATGTGTTAGAGTCTCGCCACATTTACGATCTGAAAGTGATGCAGATTGACCCTCTGGAAGCGCCCGATCTACTCTGGCTGCTGCAACAAACCGGCGATGAAGTGCTCGACTATCGCCAGGCGCTGGATTACTACAGCGCGTGCCGTCAGACGGTAGAAGAGGGCGGCAATCATGCCTATATCGGATTCGAACGCCATTTTGCGCAGATGATTGATTTTCTGGGACTGAATACTCCCTGATGCTGCGGGATGGGCCCATTTTCCTATTGCTAATCAGACTGTTACGATGAGCCAATCTAGCTATAATGCTGACGCCATTGAGGTTTTAACCGGCCTCGAACCGGTACGTCGCCGTCCGGGCATGTACACCGATACCACACGCCCTAACCATCTGGGCCAGGAAGTGATCGATAACAGCGTCGATGAGGCGCTGGCCGGTCACGCCAAACGCGTGGAAGTCATCCTGCACGCCGATCAGTCGCTGGAAGTGATCGATGATGGCCGTGGTATGCCCGTCGATATCCACCCGGAAGAGGGCGTGCCAGCGGTCGAACTGATTCTCTGTCGCCTGCATGCCGGCGGTAAATTCTCCAACAAAAACTATCAGTTCTCCGGCGGCCTGCACGGCGTGGGGATTTCGGTGGTCAACGCCCTGTCGAAGCGTGTGGAAGTCACGGTGCGCCGCAACGGTGAGATTTACCAGATCGCCTTCGAAAACGGCGATAAAGTGCAGGATCTGGCGGTGATTGGTACGGTAGGCAAACGTAACACCGGCACCAGCGTTCACTTCTGGCCAGACGAAAGCTTCTTCGACAGCCCGCGCTTCTCGGTCTCTCGCCTCAAGCATCTGCTGAAAGCCAAAGCGGTGCTGTGCCCGGGCGTCGAAATTGTCTTTAAAGACAAGGTGAACGATACCGAGCAAACCTGGCTGTATCAGGATGGCCTGACGGATTACCTGAGCGAAGCGGTGAACGGACTGCCAACGCTGCCGGAAAAACCGTTTGTCGGCAGCTTTGCCGGTGATGTGGAGGCAGTCGACTGGGCGCTGCTGTGGCTGCCGGAGGGCGGCGAGCTGCTGACTGAAAGCTACGTCAACCTGATCCCAACCATGCAGGGCGGAACGCACGTTAACGGCCTGCGTCAGGGCTTGCTCGATGCGATGCGCGAATTCTGTGAATACCGCAATATTCTGCCGCGCGGCGTGAAGCTGTCGGCGGAGGATATCTGGGATCGCTGCGCCTATGTGCTGTCGGTCAAAATGCAGGATCCGCAGTTTGCCGGACAGACCAAAGAGCGTCTCTCCTCACGCCAGTGCGCGGCGTTTGTCTCGGCGGTAGTGAAAGATGCCTTCAGCCTGTGGCTCAACCAGAACGTGCAGGCCGCCGAAATGCTGGCCGAGCTGGCGATCTCCAGCGCACAGCGTCGTATGCGCGCGGCGAAAAAGGTGGTGCGTAAAAAGCTGACCAGCGGACCGGCGCTGCCGGGCAAGCTGGCCGACTGTACCGCGCAGGATCTGAATAAAACCGAGCTGTTCCTGGTGGAAGGGGATTCTGCGGGCGGCTCCGCCAAACAGGCGCGCGACCGTGAATATCAGGCGATCATGCCGCTGAAAGGTAAGATCCTTAACACCTGGGAAGTGTCGTCGGACGAAGTGCTGGCGTCGCAGGAAGTGCATGATATCTCGGTGGCGATCGGTATCGATCCCGACAGTGAAGATCTCAGCCAGCTGCGCTACGGCAAAATCTGTATTCTCGCCGATGCGGACTCCGACGGCCTGCACATTGCCACGCTGCTGTGCGCGCTGTTTGTAAGGCACTTCCGCTCGCTGGTACAGCAGGGCCACGTCTATGTGGCGATGCCGCCGCTGTATCGCATCGACCTCGGTAAAGAGGTGTATTACGCGCTCGATGAAGACGAAAAAGAGGGCGTGCTGGAGCAGCTGAAGCGGAAAAAAGGCAAGCCGAACGTGCAGCGCTTTAAAGGTCTGGGTGAGATGAACCCGCTGCAGCTGCGCGAAACCACGCTCGATCCCAACACCCGTCGTCTGGTGCAACTGACGGTCGACGAAGAAGACGTCGAGCAGACGTTACGGATGATGGACATGCTGCTGGCGAAGAAACGCTCGGAAGACCGCCGCAACTGGCTACAGGAAAAAGGCGACCTCGCCGACCTCGAAGTGTGATGCAAACGGGACGCTGCGGCGTCCCTTTTTTATGCCTGCAACGCGTGCCATCGCTGCCCGTCCCGATCTGCCCTATCCGCGCATGGCCGTCAATGAAAACCGCGCTGGGCGCGGCACAACCAGGCCGCCTGCTGACCCGGGCCAGCGATAATCCCTGCGTTTTGCTGCATTGTGGTATCCTGCCGCTGCTGAACGTGGAGCAATCTACCTCAGCAGCCGTGAGAACGAGGCTAAGACCGGTCTCGAAGTAGCAATGCGCTGAGGTAGGAAGAGTGAAAATCACACTGGAAGAGTTACGCGCCTGGGTCGCGGTGGTGGACACCGGTTCGATTACCGCCGCAGCGGAACAGCTGGATCAAACCAGCTCCGGCATCAGCCGGGCGCTGAGCCGCCTCGAAAGCAAACTGCAAACCACACTGCTGCACCGCACCACGCGTCGCCTGGCGCTGACCGAAGAGGGGCTGATTTTTCTCGATCACGCGCGGCAAATCCTCGCGTCGGTGGAGCAGGCCGAAGAGCATATCGCGCAGCGGCGCGACATTCCTTCCGGACGGCTGCGCGTCAACGCCAATACGCCGTTTACCCTGCATGTTATCGTGCCGCTGGTTGCCGAATTCTGCGCGCGCTATCCGCAAATTCAGCTGGAGCTGAACACCGATGACATTGTCATCGACCTGCTTGAGCAGCAAACCGATATCGCTATTCGCATTGGTGAACTGCGCGACTCCACGCTGCGCGCCCGCGTGCTGGGCAGCAGCGCGATTCGCCTGCTGGCCAGTCCGGCCTATCTGGAAAAAGCCGGCGCGCCACAGAGCGTGGAAGATCTGCTGACGCACCAGCTGCTGGGATTCAGCCAGCTGGACGCGCACAATGTCTGGCCGGTATGGCAGCGTGAAGGCGAGTTTTTGCGCATCAAACCCACGCTGTGCGCGTCGAGCGGCGAAACCCTGCGCCAGCTGGCGCTGGCCGGCCAGGGCATTGTGCGGCTATCGGATTTTGTCAGCCGCGAGGATCGCGCCAGCGGCCGGCTGGTGCAGGTGCTGGAAAATGACACGCGCGAACTGCGCCTGCCGATTCACGCGGTGTACTATCGCAACCAGTCGCTCAGTTCCCGCATCACCTGTTTTCTGGATTTTTTACGGGAAAAAATTCAGGAAAATCATCTGTTATAGTCCTGTTCTGTTTGAATAACCTTTCCTGTTATGTTCTGCCCTCATCGATAAAAACGCTTTAATTCAATCGGTTAATGATTTAGCTATCTTTCGGTCGCCCATTTAAGAATTTTTTCCTAACGGGACATTTCTTATGTCTCGGATTTATCTCTTTCCGGATTATGTCGCAACTTTGAGCCCACCCGTGGGCAGAGCCAGGGAGATTGCGGCGCTTGCCTGCAAACGCGCAGTCAAAATTAATCGACGGAAGGAAGAATCATGAACGTTTCACCCGTAAGTGTGGCGGTTATCGATAAGAAAACCATAACCAAAGCGGAAGTGCTGCGCGCCGGTAAAGACGGCAAAGCAGTGAAGATTCAGGCAATTACCAACGGAAAATATCTGCTGACGCAGAACCAGGACGGCACCGCGCCTGAAAACATCACCGTTAAACGCGCAGGGAAAAACCTGCTGGTGATGCTGGAAGGCTCAGACGCCAGCAAGCCGGATCTGATTATCGAAGATTTCTTCGCTAAATCCGGCACCTTAGTGGGTAAAGCGGAAGACGGCGAAATGCACGCTTACGTCGCGACGGACGGCAATGCCGACCACGAAGCGGCCGCGCTGGCCGACGGCGAAACCACCGCGCTGGCGCTGGGTGAAGGCAGCGTTGATGATAATTCCGGTTACGCGCTGGCCAGCGGCTTTGAATGGTCGCCGGCGCTGATTGCACTGGGTGGCCTGGCGGCTATCGCGGCAGCGGCAGGCCTCGGCTATGTCGCGGCGAAACACCACTACGACAATAACGACGGCAGCCACAGCGGCAAAGGTGAAGGCGGCGGTGGCAGCGGCGGCGGCGATATCAGCAAGCCCACCATCAGCGATGTGATTGATGATATCGGCGACGTAACCGGTTCGGTAGCAAATGGCGGCCGTACCGACGACACCATGCCCACCTTCAACGGCACCGGTACGCCGGGCAATACCATTGAAATATGGGATGGTGAGACGCTGCTGGGTGAAGTGCTGGTGGATGACGAGGGTAACTGGACCTTTACGCCGGAAAAACCGCTGGCGGCTGGCAATCACAGCATCGTTACCGCCGAGCGTAACGCCGAAGGCGTGGTGGGTGAAGAGAGCGATCCGTGGGAATTCATCATCGATTTGACGGCGCCAGCCAAAGGCACCATCGGCAGCGTGATGGACGATATGCAGGATCCGCCGGTGCTGATCGAAAAAGGCGGCGTGACGAAAGACAATACGCCAACGCTGACCGGTAAAGCTGAAGCGGGCTCGACGGTAGAAATCTGGAACGACGGCGTGAAGCTGGGCACCGCAAAGGTGGACGCCGAAGGCAACTGGACCTTTACGGCTCCGGCGCTGCAGGATGGGCGACACGAGCTGAGCATCGTGGTGGTCGATCAGGTGGGTAACAAATCTCTGCCATCCGATCCGTTCATCGTTGATGTGGACACCGTGGCGCCGGAAAATCCGGGCATTGGCGTGATCAAAGATAGCGAAGGTAATCCGCTGGAAGACGGTTCCACCACAAAAGATCTGCGTCCGACGCTGGAAGGCACCGGTGAAGATGGCGATATCGTGGTGATTATCGACAACGGCAAGCCCATTGGTTCGGTGATTGTAGAAGACGGCAAGTGGACCTTCACGCCAGAAAACAATCTGAAACCGGGCGAGCACGAGCTGGAAATCGTGGTGCGCGATCCGGCCGGTAACGAATCGCCGGCCTCAGAAAAGGTCACGATTGGGTTTGAAGGCGACACGCAAGAGCCGGGCGATCCTGATCCTGTCGACGGCCTGCCCGATCCGGACGTTCCGGTTTCTGGCATGATTGAGCATATCTTTAAAGACAACAACGACGCCGGCGTGCGTACGCCAATCGAAAACGGCGGCGCGATGAACGATCCGAGCATTATTGTCGCCGGTAAAGGCGTGCCGGGCGAGCTGGTAACCATCTACATTGTCGGTCTGGAGAATAGCTACAGCTTCACTACCACGATTGGGGCTGACGGCAAATGGGAGCTGACGACGCCGGATCTGGCGGATGATGTTTATCAACTGCGCGGCGTGTTCTCCAGCGATGGCGAAGTGACCGGCAAAACGGACATTTATGAAGTGGAAGTCGACACCATTCCACCGCCGCCGCCGGAGATTAATGCGCTTGAGCTGGCCGGTCTTGATATTTCCGCTCTGCTTTCCCTGGACAATCATGAACTGTTCAATGAGGCCGACGATCAGCCGCAGCCGATTAATGCGGAATTACTGCAGCTTAATAACGATGCGTTTAATGACTGGAATAATCAGGAAAGCCAGAGTGGTGTGATAGCTGAAAATAATTCCCAATCAGATGCGCTGTTCTTACAGACCGAAATCGAACAATTCTAATTTATCTGGAGCATACAGGTGCAATTTATTGCACCTGTGAAACTTAAATGAAAATTGCAAAAAAATTACTTTTAGCTTCACTGGTGTGTGCGCCAGTATTCACGACTTTTTCAACCCAGGCGCAAAATTCATTTGGTGCCGCATGGCGTAGTTTATCGCCGGTATCGGCAGAGCAGGCGCGGGTGGTTTATTATCGTCCGGATTCATTAACCGGGGAAAAACCGGCGAATATTTATGTTGACGGTGAATTTCAGACGTCGTTACTGGCCGGTGGCTATACGGTGTTTTGTGTTGCGCCGGGAACGCATTCGCTGGGCAGTTATGTCAACGATGCGCCAGATTATCAGGGTAAACGCGCGCAATCGTGGACTGATAAACTGGCTGCCGGTAAAACCTACTATATTCGTGCTAACCTCGATGATAGCGGTCGTCCGCTGGTGGTCAGCCAGCAGCAGGCGCAGCAGGAGTTACTGAGCACCAAACGGCAGGCTCATCTGCTGTCGCGCGCATCGTCGGTACAGCGCTGTCAGGAAGGAACGACTGAATCTTATGATAACTATGCGTTTTCATCCGACCTGCTGTTCCGTTTTGGCAGTGCCAACAGCAACGACATTTCTGCACAGGGGCGCGAAGCACTCAGCAGCTTTGCCGGCATGCTGAAAAAGGAAAATGCCGCTCAACGCCACATCATCGTCACCGGCTTTACCGATCCGATTGGCAGCGACAGCAGCAATATGGCGCTGGGCCAGCGTCGCGCTGAGGCGGTGAAAGCACTGCTGATTGCTCAGGGAATGAATGCGGCCAATATCACCGCGCAGAGCATGGGTGAGTCTCAGGTTGATACTAACTGTTCAGGCAGCCTGCAGGAGCAGAAAGCATGCTATGCCAGCGAGCGCCGGGTTATTATCAGCGTTGAAAACAAGTAATCTGATTTAATTATTTTAGCAGCGCATTCTCACATCTCATATTGATGAGGTGTGAGGCGCTGTGCCTCGATAAAGTTATTAAGGGTTCATATAACTTAATCGATTAAGACGTTTCTCGTATTGTCTTCAGGCATAAAGAGCGAAATTAAACCTGTATTCGGCTGGAAATCCCGAAACATTATTTAACGTAAAAGGAATACACATCATGGCTAATATTACAGCAGCAGATAACGCGACCGTTATCTCGACCAAAGATCAGTTTTATAAATGGATTGATAAGAGCGTAGCAGGTGCCAACGGCGGCAAGCTGGAGATTACAATCGATGGTGAAGTGCACATGGTTGATATCAGCGAGGACGGTAAATGGTCATTCGACCCGAAAACCAGCTGGTTAGACGGCACCCATGTCATTCAGCTGGTATCGATTGATAAAGCGACTAACCCGAGCCCACCGCGTATCTTCATTCTTGATATGGATACGACGCCTCCGGCAAAACCGGAAATCTGGCGCGTGATTGATGACGCTGCGGCGGAAGATCACTACCTGACGCCGGGTGAAGCCACCAGCGATAAAACGCCGGCGCTGGCTGGTGTGGCAGAGCCTGGCACCATTGTTACCCTGTACGATAACGGTAAAGAGATCGGCTCAGTGGTAGCAGACAAAATGGGCGCATGGAGCATCACGCCGGAGCTGGCAGACGGCGAGCACCAACTGACCGTGATGGCGAAGGATACGGTTGGTCATGAAAGCCCGATCTCTGATGCTTTCAACCTGACGATTGCTGACGGTGTGGTCACTCAGGCGGTTAACGAAGCGGTATCTGTAACGCCAGCAGAATCAACCACTATGGACGCGGTTCCGTTTCCGGGTAAACCCATTAAAACCATCAATAAAAACATTATTTCGTTGAGTGCTGATAATGCTGAACCCAATGCATTAGTACAGATCGTTATTGATGAAACCGTTTACACCACCCGTGCTGATGGCAGCGGCAAATGGCAGTTTGACTCGCCGGAAATGAAAGAGGGTTTGCACGTTGCCGGCATTCGTTATCTGGACCGTGCGGGTAACTGGGGACCATCAACTCAGCTTATCCGCAATATCGACACCTCTGCACCAGAAGCGCCGCAGATTATGCGCGTGATTGATAATGAAGGCAGCGCGGATACCTATCTGACGCCGGGCAACTACACCAATGACAAAACCCCAACTCTGTACGGTGTTGCTCAGCCGGACAGTCTGGTAAAAATCTACGATATTCGCTCCAACGTGATTGGCAGCGTAAAAGCCGGTTCCGATGGCCGCTGGAGCTTCACGCCGGAACTGACCACCGACGGCACCCACGTGTTTAGCGCCAGCTACACTGACCGCTTCGGCGCCGAGAGCCCACGTTCTGACAACTTTACGCTGTCGCTGGATACCTCCGTACCGGGTACGCCAGAGCTGGCTCAGGTTTACGATGATGAAGGACGCGTTACCGGTCCGCTGAAGTCAGGCGACATTACTGATGACAAAACCCCAACCCTGTCGGGCGTGGCGGATGCGGGCGTGATCGTGCGCGTATGGGACGGCGACAAACTGATTGGCTCTACTGTGGCGAACAATCGCGGCCAGTGGAAACTGGACGTTGAGCTGGATGACGGTGAGCACTCGCTGGTCGTGGATTCCATCAGCAAAGGCGGCACCGTTTCTGAGAAAACCGATCCGTTCAAACTGGTTATCGACAGCAACATCCTGCCGGCACCGGTGGTGGATGAGATGGTCGCCAACAACGGTGATGAAGAGCGTGTGCTGCAGCCAGGCGATTCCACTAACGACACCACGCCAGTGCTGCGCGGTGAAGGCAACGACGGCGACATCATCTATGTAATTGTTGACGGCGAAAAAGAGCCGGTGGCTTCAACTGTCGTTAAAGATGGTAAATGGGAAATTGAATTGCCAGAGCTGGCGGAAGGTTCACACGATATTGAACTGATCGCTAAAGATCCATCCACCGGCAAAGAGTCACCGACCTCAGATCCAATTAACGTGATTATCGATATTACGCCTCCGGATCAGCCGCAACCACCAACGATTGTCGATAACGAAGGTGACAACACCGGTCCGGTTGAACCAGGTAAGCCAATTGATGACAACCGTCCAGGTTTCGGCGGCGAAGGCGGTACCCCTGGCGACAAAGTGGAAGTCATCATTGATGACGGTAAAGGTAATCCGGTGGTGATTGGTACCGGTATCGTGGGCGAAGACGGCAAGTGGGAAGTGAAACCTGAGAACCCAATCGATGACGGTAACTATCAGGTTATCATCGAGATCACCGATCCGGCCGGTAACGAATCGCAGCCATCCGATCCTATCGATCTGATCATCGACACCAAAAAACCAGGCTCAATGGAAGGTTCGTACATACTGGAGGATAACGTCGGTCCTATCCAGGGTGAGATCGAAAATGGCACGGTCACCGATGACAAACAGCCAACGCTGAAGGGCACGTCACCGGATCTGTCGCAGGTCATCATCTACATCGACGATCGGGAACCTGTCGTGGTTGATGTTAAGGATGGCAAGTGGAGCTATGAGCTGCCAGAACTGGGCGAGGGCAACCATAAAGTTGAAGTACAGCCAGTGAGCCAGTCCGGTGTGAAAGGCGATAAAGAGGCGGCGATTAACTTTGACGTTGATACCACTAAGCCGGAGCCAGTAGAAGGCGGCGACAAGGCTAACTTCGAAGGCGTCTTCGCGGATAAAACCGGCACTGAAATCCCAGTGCGGCCGGACACCAACGATGACACGCTGATCTTCAGAGGTAAGGGCTCAGAAGACGGTACTATCGTGATGATTTGGGGCGACGAAGCGCGTACCCAGCTGATCGGTTCTACCGTGGTAGAAAACGGCGTGTGGCGCTATGAGTCAGACAAACTGGCAGAAGGCGATTATGCCTTTAACGTCACGGTTCGCGATGCAGCCGGCAACGAACTGGTCATCGACCATACCGTTAAGACCAACGTCGACGTCACCCCGCCGCCGCCGCCAGAAATCAACTCGATCTTCGCTGCGGGTGCTACGGATGTAGAAGGGCTGATGAGCATGTCGCTGAACGACATCATGACGCAGGGTCAGGATTCACTGTTTATCGACAACGGCAAGTCACAGCTGGTAGTGAACGCTAAACAGGGCGAGGCGCTGACGCTGGAAGACATCCTGCCAGCCGGTGAAGATGCCAGCTCCTGGCAGCAGGCGACCGGTACCGTCACCGTCGGCGGCACCGAGTACAACGTCTACAGCAACGGTGATGCGGAACTGCTGGTGCAGAACCTGCACAACGAACAGCACTGATCATTGATTAGCTGCTAAACAAAAGCCCCGGTCGCAAAACCGGGGCTTTTTTTATGCCTGCAGCGGAAAAATCAGGCGGTCGGTTCCAGCACCAGAATTTTCACGTCCACCACGTCATCTTTGATGGTGGCGCGGTGCGCATCCATGTGCGGCATCTGCTGATGCTGCTCCAGATGGCGCAGCGATTCCCACTGCTCAAGCATAAAGATCGAGTCTGGCGAGTTCTGCTTCCACGGCACCTGCGCCTGATGATCGACCAGCGCATCGTACTGATGGCAACCCTCTTCTTCCAGCACCACAGGGATCAGTTTATTAATCGCCTCCAGTACCTGCTGACGGCGGCCCGGCTTAACGCAAATTTCTGCAACCACAGTTAACATAACGCTTCCTTCTGTTTTTTCCCGGTGTGCTTACAGTTAAGCAAAGATCTGACTGAGATGAGTCCGATAACGTGCGATATCGCGCGGCACGTCCGGCTGTTTAATCACGTCGTTACAGATAAAGGTCGGCAGACTTTCCATACCGAGGAACTGATTGGCTTTATGGAAGTGCAGGTACAGGCCGTCCACGCCGACGCCTTCAAAGAACTGGTCGGCATCGGTAAAGGCTTCCAGCGGGGCATTCCAGGTCAGCGACAGCATGTATTTTTTGCCCTGAATCAGGCCGCCGGAACCGTATTTTTTGCTGGCATCGCTGCGCGAACGGCCATCGCTGGCGTACAGCGCGCCGTGGCCCAGAGTAAACACCTCATCGATGTACTTTTTCACCGTCCACGGCTCGCCCATCCACCAGCCCGGCATCTGATAAATCACCACGTCGCTGTCGAGGTATTTCTGCACTTCGTCCGCCACGTTGTAGTCGCTATCAGCAACGGTCACCTGAACCTCATGGCCCAGATCGCGCAGCTGGCTGGCCGCCACTTCGGTCAGGGTATGGTTCAGCTCGCCTTTGGAATGGGCAAAGGTCTTGCCGCCGTCGATAATCAAAATATTGCTCATGGATAATTCGCTCCGTTTCTCATAGATGCCGCCCACTCTACACGCGCGCGCGGGGCAAAAAAATGCGTGATTGATCACAAGACTTTTGCTCTTAAAGCAATAATGCCGTCACTTATGCAACAATCCGCACGCAAACCAACATCCACTTAAAAAGAACACACCATGAAAACTGTGATACTGAGTGCTTTACTACTGATGGCCGGCGCGGCTCAGGCGCAATCCCACCTTGATAACGTTCGCCAGAGCAAAATCCTGAAGGTCTGCACCACCGGCGATTACAAGCCTTACACCTTTTTGCGCAGCGACGGCCAGTATGAAGGGCTGGACATCAGCATGGCGCAGTCGCTGGCCGCCAGCCTCGGCGCAAAAGTAGAGTGGGTACCAACCACGTGGAAAACCCTGAGCGAGGATTTCGTGGCGAAACAGTGTGATATCGCGCTGGGCGGTGTCTCCGTGACGCTAAAACGTCAGCAGATCGCCTGGTTCGCCCAGCCGCTGGGTGTCGATGGCAAGATTCCGCTGGTGCGCTGCGCGGATAAAGCGAAGTACCAGACGGTTGAGCAGATCAACCAGCCGCAGGTGCGGGTAATCGAGCCGGCCGGTGGCACCAACGAAGCGTTTGTGCACAGTCATCTGCCGCAGGCCAGCCTGCAGCTGGCGGAGAACACCGGCATTTTCCAGCAGCTGGTGGATAACAAAGCCGACGTAATGATTACCGATGCTTCCGAAGCGCTGTTCCAGCAGCAGCACTATCCGTCGCTGTGTGCCATCAATCCGCAACAGCCGATGCAATATGGCGAGAAGGCTTACATGATTCCGCGTGATGATATGAGCTGGAAGCTGTATGTCGATCAGTGGCTGCACCTCAGCACCGCCACCGGTGAATATGCGCAGATCGCCAGACAGTGGCTGGGCATAGTGAAGTAATCGTTAGCGATAAAGGGTATTACGACAGGCGTTACCGTCCCGTAGCGGCGCAATTTATTGCGCAATCAGCAGCAGTGAGGCGGGTGAATACGCGCGATAAATAAAGCCGCTACGGCATGTGCAACTGACATCCTGCACTTGCGTAGCGGCCCTATTTATTGTTTTGAAATCAACGATACAATCCGGCTTTACCCAGCCCGCCAAACAGATTCATCTTGTAGCGAATCACCGCTTTCGCGGCGGCGATGGCGTCCGGATAAATCACATTCGGATCCCACCAGCTCTCCCGCGCGAGGATCTCGCGCAGTCGGGCGAAATAGGCAAACTTCATGTCGCTGGAGATATTGATCTTGCCTACGCCCAGCGTCACCGCCTCGGCGATCTCCGCGTCCGGATTGGCCGAACCGCCGTGCAGCACCAGCGGAATGTCTACGCGCTGGGAGATATCCTTCAGAATGTGCATCTGCAGCTCGGGTTTCATATCTTTGGGATAAATACCGTGCGCGGTGCCAATCGCCACCGCCAGCGTATCGACGCCGGTGCGCTGCACAAAATCTTCCGCCTGCGCCGGTTCGGTGTAGATCACCTTGCTCACGCCGCCTTCCACCGTAGTGCCGGTATCGCCGATGGTGCCGAGTTCGCCTTCCACCGACACGCCCACCGCGTGCGCCAGCTTCACCACCTCTTTGGTCAGCGCCACATTCTCTTCGTACGGCAGCAGCGAGCCGTCAATCATCACCGAGGTAAAGCCGCACTGAATAGCGCGCAGCACCTGCGCAATTGAAGCGCCGTGATCGAGGTGAATAGTAAACGGCACGCGGCTTTTCAGGGTGCGTTCGCGCACGTAGCCAAAAAATTCATCGGTGACAAATTCCAGTTCGCTCGGATGGATAGAAATAATGGCGGGCGTGTTGGTGGCTTCGGCTTCTTCCACCACGGCCCGGATAAAGCAGCTGTCAGCGACGTTAAATGCGCCGATGGCGAAGCGATGTTCACGGGTCGGGGCCAGCATCTCTTTCATTGAAATCAACATGTTTATGTTTCCTTAGCGTGAGTTTTACCAGAGCCAGCGCACGCGCCGGCCCGATGAGGGATAAAAAGAAACAGTTGGAAATTGCGCCGCGATCGGAGCGTGCGCGCCGTCAGTAGCGGTTTACCGACCCTGACCAGCTCAGATATTCAATAACCACTTCGCGACAGGCGGACTCCATCAGCGCCAGCACATCGGCCAGCTCAGCCTGCGGGTGCTGGCGCAGCGCCTGCTGCACCGCGTGCTTACCAGCGTCGAACACCGCAGCGCCGACGTTGATCTTGGCGACGCCACAGGCGCTGACGCGGCGTATATCCTCCGCCGGGGTGCCCGAGCCGCCGTGCAGCGCCAGCGGCCGCGTCGTCACCGCGTGCAGCTGCTGCAGCCGTTCGAAGTCGATCTTCGGCTTTACGCCTGGCGGATAAAGCCCGTGTGCGGTACCGACCGAAATCGCCAGCAGGTCGATGCCGGTCTGCTCAATAAACGGCAGTACGTCTTCCACCCGCGTCATCTTCACGGCGGCATCGGCCAGTTCATATGTGGGCGCATCGGCGATATGCCCCAGCTCGCCTTCAACGCACACGCCAGCGGTATGCGCCATCTTCACTACCGCTGCGGTCTGACGAATATTGTCCGCCAGCGGCTCGGCCGATGCGTCAATCATCAGCCCGGTAAAGCCGGCGCGAAACGCCTGACCAATCAGCGGAAAAGCTTTGCCGTGGTCGAGCGCCAGCGCCACCGGCACCGCGGCCTGAGCCGCCAGCGCCTGTACCAGCGGCGCCGCCACCGCTGGCGGAAAATGCGCGCTGTGTCCCTGATACACGTTGAGAATCAGCGGCGCGCGCTGCTGTTCCGCCGCCTGAATCGCCGCGCGGGCGGTTTCGAGGTTGAAGCAGTTGATCGCCAGCACCGCGTACTTGTGCTGGAAGGCGGCCTGAATCAGGTCATTCATCATGGCAAACATGCGGGCTCCTTATTCCAGAGTGAATTTGATCTCTTCATCGCGGACGCCGGGCGCTTCCACGTCATCGAACTCTTCATCCTGCTGCGTGACCGGTTTTTTCATCACCGACAGCATCACGCCGCACACCACGGTGCCGATGCCGAGCGCCAGGCAGAACAGCCACGGTTTGGTGAACAGCGGCACCACAAACATGCCACCGTGCGGCACCGGCGCTTCCACGCCCCACACCATAATCAGTCCGCCGGCCAGCGCTGAGGCCACCACGCAGCTGGCTACCACGCGCAGCAGGTCGCGTGCCGCAATCGGAATCACGCCTTCGGTAATCATGCAGATGCCCATCGGGAAGGCGGCTTTCAGCGCCTCTTTCTCTGCTTTGGTGTATTTGTGGCGCGTCAGCAGATAAGAGAGGGTGATGCCGAACGGCGGAATGATGGAGCCGACAAACTTCACCGCTTCCGGACCGTAAATGCCGTCGACCAGCATGCCGTCGGCGAACAGCGACATGGTCTTATTGATCGGCCCGCCAAAGTCGAAGGTGGCCATCGCGCCGAGGATGGCGCCCATCACGAATTTGGAGCCGCCCTGCATGGACTCCAGCAGATGAATCAGCGTCTTTTGCAACCAGACGATGGGCTGGCCGATAAAGGTCATCATCAGCAGCCCGGCGATGATGGTGCTGAGCAGCGGCAGCACCATGATCGGCATCAGCCCCTGCATCGACTGCGGCAGCCTGATCACCCGGCGCAGCAGCAGCACGGTGTAGCCGACGAGGAAACCGCCCAGAATGCCGCCGATAAAGCCGGTGCCGATCTGGCCGCAGATAAAGCCGACGATCAGACCAGGAGCAAAGCCGGGACGATCGGCAATCGAGTAGGCGATGGCGGCGCTGATCAGCGGCACAATCAGCCCCATGCCCCAGCCGCCGATCTGGTTCAGCATCCACGCAATGCTGCCGGTCTGCTTGCCGACGTCCGGCCCGCCAATCACCTGGCCGAGCGCGATGCAGATGCCGGCGGCAACGATCAGCGGGATCATCCATGAGATGCCGGTGAGCAGATGGCCTTTGATCTCCTGGCCGTACTGACGTTTGTGATCGCTCATGATCGATCTCCTCAGGCGCGCGCCAGTGAATCCGCCACTTTTTCGAGGAATTTCACCGGTGACTTGATCACCACTTCGGTTTTCACTCGCACGATGGGTTTGCCCTGAAAGCGCTCTTCGCCGTTGATCTTGACGTCAACCGCAAGGATCACCACGTCAGCGGCGTCGATCTGCTCACGCGTCAGCGGCGTTTCAGTGCCGATGGTGCCCTGGGTTTCAACGTGGATGGTGTGGCCCAGCGCGTGAGCCCCCTTAATCAGTTTTTCGCGCGCAATGTAGGTATGCGCGATGCCTGCGGTGCAGGCCGCTACACAGACGATATTCATGTGGCACCTCAAGGTGTTGGGTGTTAACAGAGGTCGGTTTCGGCGTACTGACTAAACAGCCGGATGATAT
>NZ_JASEWO010000396.1:0-751 GCF_030024295.1 Pantoea sp. Pa-EAmG | reverse complement strand
TGATTTAACGATTGTTACTTTTGTGCACGCCGGGCTTGTCCCGGCTTTTTTTTGCCTGTTGCTGAGAGAATCGCAAAAAAAACACCTGCCATAAGCAGGTGTAAAGTCAGGTCGTTCAGACAACTGATGGTATCCGACTCAACGTAATGTCCTTCTTACTGCAGTAAAGCGTGCGCAAATACTGCCAGGCTGGACAACGGATACCGTAAGGGGCTCTGCATCATTCCCAGGTTTATGTAGCATCAGCAAACATAAGAGGTGGAATGAGCATCTACAGGATAATTATTGCATAACGCGTGCCAGAATTGCAGATACCAAGGTAAGTTATTTTAAATCAGCAAGATAGGATGAATTGAATGGAGCAGGGTGCCTGCAGTGTCGTGATTTCGCAACAATCACGTCCGCGGCTGTCGCTGATGAACGACATACTGTTTAAGGTAACGTAAGGCCGTTTAATATCAATAAGATAGGCGTCTCAGAATAGCGACAAATCGATTTTCAAATGAATACCTTCTGACTTAACATATAAGACGGGAAATACAGACGAAAAAAAACCTGCTTTTTCAAGCAGGTTTCTTAAATATGGTCGGCGAGAGAGGATTCGAACCTCCGACCCACTGGTCCCAAACCAGTTGCGCTACCAAGCTGCGCTACTCGCCGATTTTTTACTTCTTCACGCTACCGCGTAATTTTGCCTGGTGCGAAGGGAGGGACTTGAACCCTCACGTCCGTAAGAACACTAACACCTGAA
>NZ_JASEWO010000198.1:0-7564 GCF_030024295.1 Pantoea sp. Pa-EAmG | reverse complement strand
AAGGATGATGCATTAAGAACATTATCATTTGAAATCATAATGGTATTTTTTCCTTAGTCGAGTCACCTTCAGATCTATTTTTTTCATCATGAGAAGTAGTGGTGTAACCAGTAAAACCAATGCTTCACTGGTGCGTAAGAAAGGACAAAACTGCGCCGTTTTCTGTAGGGGCGCCATTCATGGCGACCAAAAAAGCAGGGAGAAATTCCACAAGCCTGCCGCGGCACATTGTATCACCGGGCCGACGGGTTTGCCCCCACTGAGCCGCGCACCACCATCCAGCTGTCAAATGCGGGTAAGGCGCCGGCGGATTGCTGGCGGATGTGGCAAATCAACCGGCGCGCGGCTTCGCGCCCCATTTCATATACCGGCTGGGCGACCACGGTCAGCGGCGGTGACATCAGCTCGGTCCAGGGAAAATCGTCGTACATCACAAAAGAGATATCTTCGGGTACGCGCAGGCCGCGTTTGGCCAGACCGCGCAGGATGCCCATCGCAATCAGGTTATCGGAGGCAATCAGCGCGCTGGGTGGTTCGGCGAGCGCCAGCAGTTCAGTCAGGATCTGCTCAATGATGGCTTCGCTGAGCGCATTAAGCCGAATCAGCGCTGGATCCAGTTCCTTACCTGCGGCCCGGTAGGCATCAATCATTCCGCTAACACGTTGCGCCACCGGCGTGGGGCCCAGCGTGATTGCCGGCGAATAAGGTGCAGCGCTGCGCATGCTCGAGAGATAAGCAATACGCTGATGTCCGGCCGCCAGTAACAGCTCCGTCGCCTGTTTGGCCACTGCGACAAAGTTCGCCTGGATGGTCTCTACCTCCATCCCCTGCACTGCCCGGTCGAACATCATTAATGAACGCCCTTCTGCCAGCACCTGGCGAAGATGCTCGTTATCCTCAAACAATGAGCTGCACGGCGCGACGATGATGCCATCGACGCGCTTATCCAGCATCACGCGCACGGCTTCCCGTTCCTCGTCCAGCGTTTCATCGCTGTTACTCAGCAGCAGGTGAAAACCCGCCTGGCGCGCGACGTCGGCCATGCCGCGCAGCGCGAGGCCAAAGTGCGGGTTTTCAATGTCGCCGACAATCACCCCGATAGTATTGGAGCGGCCGGTGTTCATGCTGCGCGCCAGCTCGTTCGGTCGGTATCCCAGCGCTTCAGCAGCCTGATTCACCCGCGTCTGCACGTCTTCACTGACGGAACCATACCCGCCCAGCGCGCGTGCCGCCTGAGCTTTGGAAACATTGGCGGCGCGGGCGACGTCGGCGACGGTCGGACCGCGTGAACGAGCATTTTCATTGGTCATAATTATTTCGAATCACAAGTTGATAACAACATAATTGACGCTGCTGATAGCGTGTGCTTAATATCAGTATATCCGAATGAGACCGGTCTCACAACCAGAGCCGGTTTCATTTTGCCCCGCGTTGAGACCGGTCTCAATAACAATAAACCGGCTTGGCGAACTCTGAAGTTTCACCTGCACAGACGGAAGAGCCTTATGACATCGCACAAACGTTTCAATCACCTGAACGCCGCCCTGTTCGGCACGGCAATGCTGGTTTCCGCCAGCTGGAGCGCCCACGCCGCCAGCGACAGTAATCCCTGGGGTTTGATCGAACCCGGTCATCTCCGCGTTGCCAGCCTCGGCGACGCGAAGCCCTACACCTTCACCGATAAAAACGGCAACTTCACCGGCTTTGACGTCGAATTCTTCAAAAATGTGGCGCATCGCATGGGCATCGATCAGGTGGATTTTATCGGTCAGGACTTCTCCGCCATTCTGCCGGCGGTGGCAAATGGCCAGTATGATGCTGGCGTCGCCGCGATTGGCATCACGCCGCTGCGCGAAAAAACCGTCGATTTCTCCACCGGCTATCTTGCGGGCTATCTGACAGTGCTGACCCGCAGCGATTCCGGGGTGAAAAACGTTGAAACCCTGGCGCATAAACGGCTGGGGGTGATTCAGGGCACGCTGCAGGAGAACTATGCGCTGCAGCACTTCAAACAGACCGATCTGGTGCGTTTCCCCGATAACAACGCAGCGGTGTCCGCGCTGAATAACGGCACGCTGGATGCCATGTTCCTCGACTACGAAGCCGCCAAAGATTATGCCACCCGCTTTAAGCTGGTCACGGCGGCGAACATCCCTTCATTTGACGCGCCTGCGGGTGTCGCCATCGCCAAAGGCAAGCCCGAGTTCAAAGCAGCGCTGGATAAAGCCATCAAAGCGGCGATGCAGGATGGGACCTGGAAACAGCTGTACCAGAAGTGGTTCCCGGGTTCGCCAATGCCGCAACAGTATCTGCCCGGCGGCCAATAACCCTGCGCATCGTTATGCGTGAGACTGCATCCGGTGACGGCGCATGTCCGTCACCCGCAACCGAGAATCGGCTATGGATCTGATCACTATTCTTTCCCGTACGTTTTTTGATATTCCATCGATGATGGACGTCCTGCCACAGCTGCTGGCAACCGGACTGGTCAACACCATCATTATCTCCGTGGCGGCCACCGTGGTGGGCACGTTATTCGGCCTGATACTGGCGTTGATGGGCATCTCGCCCTCGCGCTGGCTGCGCGTGCCCGCGCGGCTGTATACCGATCTGTTTCGCGGCTTGCCTTCCATCCTGACCATTCTGTTGATTGGTCAGGGCCTGGCGCGTTTCAGCTATCAGCTATTTGGTCCGACGCCGTATCCGCTCGGCATTTTTGCCCTGAGCCTGATTGCCAGCGCTTACATGGGCGAGATTTTCCGCTCCGGTATCCAGAGCGTGGAACAGGGGCAGATGGAAGCCTGCCGGGCGCTGGGAATGAGCTATGGCCGGGCGATGCGCCTGGTGATCATTCCGCAGGGCATCCGCCGCGTGTTGCCTGCGATAGTCAATCAGTTCATCGCCATCATCAAAGACTCGTCGCTGGTTTATCTGCTGGGCCTGATGACCGGTCAGCGTGAGCTGTTCCGCGTCGGCCAGGATGCCGCCGTGCTAAGCGGCAACCTGTCACCCCTGATGCTGGCCGGGCTGTTCTATCTGGTGATCACCGTGCCGCTCACCCACGCCGTGAACTACATCGACGTCCGCTACCGTACCGGACGTCGCCGCGCCACCGCGTCACAAAGCGGCCTGAAGGAGCTCGATGAAGTGCAGCAAAAGCGCAACGTGGTTCCGGCGGTCTCCCTTACCAGCGAGCGAGGACACTAATATGGCCATGCCATCTGCATTTCACGGCGCCAGCCTCGAGCTGCGCAATCTGACGCTGGCGTACGGCCCGATTGAGGTGCTGCGTAATGTGTCACTGAGCATCGAACCGGGCACCACCACCTGCATCATCGGTCCCTCGGGATCGGGAAAATCCACCTTACTGCGCGGCATCAATCGCCTGCATGAGCCGAAGAATGGCGATGTCTTACTGGCCGGGCGTTCTGTGCTGAAGGACAAGCCCGATGCACTGCGGCTGAGAATTGGCATGGTGTTTCAGCATTTCAACCTGTTTCCCGATCACAGCGCGCTGGAAAACGTGGCGCTGGCACCCTGGAAAGTGAAAGGCCGCCCGAAAGCCGAAGCGCTGGAGATTGCCCGTCAGCGGCTGGCTGAAGTGGGACTTGCTCAGCGAGCCGATCACCGTCCGCGCGATCTCTCCGGAGGTCAGCAGCAGCGCGTGGCAATAGCGCGCGCGCTGGCGATGGAACCGGAAGTGATGCTGTTCGATGAAGCCACCTCGGCACTCGACCCTGAGCTGGTGAAAGGCGTTCTGACGTTAATGGCCGATTTGTGCCAGCGCGGCATGACCATGGTGGTCGTGACCCATGAGATGGGCTTCGCCCGGCGCGTGGCCGACCAGGTGGTGTTTATGGATGAAGGTGAAATCGTGGAAGCCGGCACGCCGGAACAAATCTTTGACCGTCCGCAGTCCGCGCGCCTGCAGCGTTTTCTGTCGGAGGTGCTGTAATGACACATCTTCAGGTTAGCGGCCCAGTCCGCACGGCGCTGGTGGGATTTGGCGTCGCCGGCAGCGTGTTTCATGCACCGCTGCTTGCCCATAACGCCGACTATCGTCTCGACGTTATCGTCACAGGCGATGCCCAACGCGTAGCGACCGCGCAGCAACGTTACCCCCAGGCGCGCGTGCTGCCGGACTGGCCAGCGCTGCTCAAGGCCATTGATGGCGGCGAGATCGGCATCGATCTCATCGTGCTGGCCACGCCGCCGGCGCAACACGCGGAGCAGGCTGTGCAGGCCAGCCAGCGCGCGATCCATCTGGTGGTGGATAAACCGTTCGCACCAGACGTGCAGGCGGCAGAAATGATGATCGCTGCCGCGCAGCAGGCCAATACCTTGCTCACCGTGTTTCATAACCGACGCTGGGACGGTGACTTTCTGACATTACAGCGCCTGGTACACCAGGAAGCCTTCGGCACCGTAAGGAGTTTTGAGTCGCGTTTCGAGTGGTGGCGACCGCAGGGATTCGGCAACTGGCGTGACAGCGTCACGCTGGCACAGGGCGGTGGTTTATTGCTGGATCTCGGCAGCCATCTGATTGATCAGGCCATCCAGCTCTTTGGCCCGGTCGCCCATGCCACGGCAGAGCTGGCGCGCCATTCCGGCCCGCAATCGGACAGCGACGAGGACTGTTTTGTCTCATTGCTGCACCACAACGGCGTGCGCTCGCGGCTGTGGATGAATGGCCAGGCGGCACTGAATGCGCCGCGCTTTCACCTGCTGGGCAGCAAAGGCGCTTTCACCCACTGGGGGCTGGACAATCAGGAGCCGCAGCTGGCGGCTGGCATGTCGCCCGGCGATAGCCAGTACGGCGTCACGCCGGCAGAAAACGTTGCCCGGGCCGGCACGGTCGGGGCAACCATAACGGTGCCGATTGAACGTGGTCACTACCCCGCTTTCTATCAGCTGTTAGCTCACGCGCTGGTACATGGCGGGTCGCCGCCGGTTGATGCGCGTGAAGCGCTCGGCGTTTTACAGCTTATTGAGCAGCTCCATCGGCAGCATCGCGTACGTATTGCCTGAAGGGCGAACATTTTTTAACAGAAGGAATGAATGATGTCTGACAAAACCGTGGCAAAAACCGTCATCGTGCTGGGTGGCGGCATCCTCGGCGTCTCAACCGCCTGGCAACTGGCGCAGGCGGGCGCGCAGGTCACGCTGGTGACGGAAGCGGCACTCTGCTCCGGCGCTACCGGCCGCTCCCTCTCCTGGCTCAACTCCGCGGGCGAGCGTTCACAGCCTTACCATGCGCTGCGCATGGCGGGCATTGACCGCTATCGCACGCTGTTTGCCCGTCATCCGCAGCTCGACTGGCTGCGCTTCGACGGCGCGATTTACTGGGCCGCAGACGATGACGCGGGCACCAAAGCGCGTCATCACTATGAAAAAGCGCAGGGCTACGACTCAAAGCTGATCAATCGCGCCACGGTCGGTGATGTCGATGCACAGGTGAATCCGGCCAGCCTGAGTCAGGTGGCGATTGCCAACCCCGGTGAAGGCTGGGTCAGCCTGCCGCATCTGGTTGAGCATCTGGTTCAGGCATTGCGCGCGCTGGGCGGAGAGATCGTTGAGCACGCCGGTAAAGCCAGCGTGATCACCAAAGACGGCCGGGCCAGCGGCATTCGCAGCGAAAAGCGCGGTGAGCTGCTGGCCGATCGCGTACTGGTAGCGTGTGGCCCGTGGACGCCGGAAGTGGTTGCCCCGCTCGGCGTGCACATCCCCAACGGTTCTCCGGTCTCTATGCTGGTGACCAGCCAGCCCGGCGATCACCGGCTGCAGGTGGTAATGAATACGCCGCGCGCGGCGGTCCGGCCTAATCCCGGCAACACCATCGCCGTCGATCATGACTGGTATGAAGAGCACATCGTCGCGCAGGCCGACGGGCAGTACAGCATTGATACTGCAGTCATTAACCAGCTGATGGCGGAAGCGGGTAACCTGATCGCTGACGGCGCGCCGCTGAAAGCCAGCAGCTGGAAAATCGGTCTCAAACCGATTCCTGGCGATGGCGAACCGGTGGTCGGTGAGCTGCAGCAGGTTCCCGGCTGTTTTGTTGTCTTCACCCATTCCGGCGCCACGCTGGCATTGATCCTCGGTGAGATACTGACGCAGGAGATACTCACCGGCATTAAACACCCGATGCTGGCGACCTTCCGCCCGGAAAGATTCAGCTAACGTCAGCACCAGCGCCACGAAGAAAGTGGCGCTGGCTACACGCCCTGTTGTCTGTCACACACCGCGACTTTGCCCAATCCCATCGCCTCGTCCACGCGCCCTTTCCGCTTCCCTGCTGGTCTGATATTCGCGTATTGCCGGTTTCTTTTCCGATGACAACCGCCAGGGCCAGATAAAATAAGAGTCCGCTATTGAGGCCATAAAGCTTCAGCGGCGGAAAATGTCACATTTTTCATGCAAATCACGACAATCTGAACACAGGAAACCCCTTATGCGTATCGCCATACTCGCCCTGGAAGGCAGCGTACTGTCCGCCGTTGCCGGAATGACCGACCTTTTCTGGATAACCAACAAAGCGATTGCCTCTTCCCCCGTGCACGCCGCACGCTTTCCCGATAAAGCTTTTGAAACGCTGATTGTCAGCGCCAACGGGGATCCGGTGTGGGATACGGAAGGCCGCCTGATTCACATCGACAGCTCATTTCAGGGGGCCGGTGCGGTTGATGTGGTGATTGCGCCCGGCATGTTGCTGGGGCCCGACCTGCAACCGATTAACCTCAACAGTATCCGTCAGGCTGCTGGCTGGTTTAACAAACTCTATCAGCAGGGTGTCTGGGTGGCTGCTGCGGGCACCGGTGGCGTGATCCTTGGCGAGGCGGGTTTGCTGAATGATCGTTCCTTTACCACCACCTGGTGGGTCAGCCATATGCTGCAGGCGCGCTATCCGCAGGCGCGACTGGCGAAAGGCAAAACGCTGGAGGAAGACGATCGCGTCATTACCAGTGGTGGCTGTTTTTCGTGGATATCGCTGGCCCTGTATATCATTGAAAAAAGCGCCGGCAAGGCGGTGGCGGATCTCACCCGGGAGATGTCGCTGGCCGATAACCCTGTGCTGCACACCCACCTTCCCGGCTCGCCGGGTGCGGGGAAAAGCAGCACGCCGTTTCTGGTGCGGGCGCAGGAGATCATCCGCCTGGAAAATCCCGCCATCAATGCCGCGCAACTGGCAGCCGCACTCAACGTTACCGGGCGCACCCTGCAGCGCAGAATGAAAGCCCTGTCGCAGGAGACGCCAAAAGAGTTTATCACCCGCATCCGCATTGAACTGGCCTGTACCATTCTGGCCAGCACCGACGTCAGCGTGCGTCAGACCGCCTTGCAGTGCGGTTACAGTGAAGATACCGCCTTTCGTAAAGCCTTCCATCAGGTGATGGCGATGACGCCGGCCCAGTATCGTGAGTGGATAGCACACCGTAAGGCGCAGGTAATTAGCACCAAATAATACGCCACGCATTTTGAAAGTTTTTAATTACTTCAAAATTAATGATCCTGAGAAGTTAATTTATTCATAATTTTTGAAATAACCTTTTGTGATGTGATGCCG